>NZ_CAUVFT010000017.1:0-46301 GCF_963551295.1 uncultured Veillonella sp. | reverse complement strand
GTTTGGAAGACCGCGTTGGTAACGTAAAAGTTACTGGTGATGCTCGTCTTCGTTATAAAGATGCTGAACATGAAAAATCCAAATTTGACGCTCGTGCACGTGTACAATTCAATGCAAGAGTAAACGATCGCACTGACGCAGTAGTTCGTTTGACATCTGGTAACTTCGAATTGGGTAACTCCACTACTGGTGGTAAAGCAGACGCTCAAATCGACCGCGCTTATGTTAACCACAAATTCGGCGAACGCGTATCCTTGAAAGCTGGTCGTTTTAACCAAGTTATTGGTGGCGGCTTAGCATTTGATGGTACTTTCGACGGTGCTCAATTCAATGCTGGCAATGACAAAGTTAATGCACAAGTAGCTTATGGTTACATGGTATCTGGCGATGCAGCTGGCTTGACTAAAGAGGAAAATGTTACTGATCTTATCGTAAATGTTAATGGTAAAGTTGGTAAACATGCTATGGTTGGTGGTTTCTATGACCGTATTAACCAAGATGATGATGTTAGAAACGTATATGGTTTCAATGCTGATGCTAACTTCGATAAAATTTGGATTGGTGGCGAATGGTTGAAAGCTTCTAGCCTTGAAGAATCTCAAGCTTGGACAGCAGGCGTAGGTTATGGTAACTACGACATCAAAAAACAAGGTACTTGGGGCGTAAAAGGTCAATACTTCAACGCAAAAGAAAATGCTCCTATCATTGATACTACTTACAACCACATCTACACTACAGATGCTAAAGGTTGGATGGCAACTGTTGACTATGCATTGCAAAACAACGTAGGCTTAACAGCTAACTACGGTTTTGATTGGAAAGATCAAAACGGTAATGATAAAGCTGACTTCTACCGTGCAGACCTTAACTACAAATTCTAATTTGATAGTTACTCATACGAAAGAGACTCCTTCGGGAGTCTCTTTTTGTGTTTAATATAAAATAATATGAGGCTTTTTATATAGTGTTTCATTAATGCCGTCTATTTAATTAATATAGAATGATTTATCGAAAATAGATGATTTTTCATTTAATGGAAATTTCATGAGTAAACTTTCTTGTCATTATTAGGGTTATTACCGCTAATTTCTATCTATATAGCCACTATTAATGGTATAATAAAGAGTATTTAAAATTTCTATAAAGGAGGCAAACATGAATCCTTCTTTTTCTCATATTAAAATGGTTGCCATCGATTGTGATGAAACCTTGGTACGCAGTGATAATACTGTATCTGACTATACAGTAGATGTGTTACATCGTTTACAGCAAAGGGGCATCGTTGTTACCATTGCTACGGGACGGATGTATCAAACGGCTAAGCCCATTGGGCAGGCATTAAAGCTTGGTAATGTACCGATGATTTTGTTCTCTGGAGGACTCATTCAAGAATTGGAAACAGGGTGTAAACTATTTGAGCAGACCGTTTCTGTTGAGGCTGTACAGCGTATTTATGAATTAGCAAAACAATATGATTGGCATATACAATCTTATATAGATGATCATTTGCTATGTCATCATAAAACGTGGCAGTCCGATCTCTATGAAGTTCAAACGGGAGCGAAAGCAGAGTTTTTAGGTGATGGGTTATATACTTTAGAGTCTGAACCAAATAAGCTAATCGCTATTGATACAGTAGAGGGGATTGATCAAATTATTGATACTTTGACTCCTGAAGTGGGCGATTTGGTTAATCTAGTTCGTAGCCAAAAAGACTTTTTAGAAATCGTTGCCCTTAATGTGTCAAAGGGGCGTGCTTTGACACAACTAGCTTTAGATAATCATATTAGTTTAGAACATATCGTTTCTTTTGGTAATGCAGAAAATGATATTTCTATGCTACGTAAAACAGGTTACTCTGTAGCTGTTGAAAACGCTACAGATCATGTAAAATCTGTGGCTTATACAATTTGTGGCCATCATAATGACGATGGAGTAGCCCATTGGATTGAGGATAATCTTTTATAATGGAGTAAAACTATGGAAGCATTTCGTTTGTTAATAGTTACAGGTATGTCAGGTGCCGGCAAAACTCAAGTATTGCAAGCTTTAGAAGATATGGGGTATTTATGTATTGATAATATTCCCCCTGTGCTGATTCCTAAATTAAGTGAAATTTGCCGACAAGGTGGAGAACGGACTAATCGCGTTGCTCTTGTTGTAGATATTCGGGGGGGCGAATTTTTTGAAGCTCTTTCTTCATCTTTAGATACATTAAAAGATATGAAGGTAGATTTTGAAATTGTATTTATGGATGCTACAGATGAGACTTTGATTCGTCGATATAAGGAAAGTCGACGGAGTCATCCATTGGCTCCTAATGGGCTAATTACAACAGGGCTAAAAAAAGAACGCCAAATTCTTAACTCTGTGCGCCATAAAGCAGATTTTATTATTGATACCACTAATATGAAGACGGCTAGCTTGAAAGAGTATTTAAAAACGCGCTTTGCTCAAGTTGATGAAGCTCATGGTATGGCGATTACTGTAGTGAGCTTTGGTTTTAAGTATGGTATTCCTCTCGATGCAGATATGGTATGGGATGTTCGTTTTCTACCTAATCCATTTTATATTCCTGAGTTTCGTCATAAAACAGGTCGTGTGAAAGCAGTGAATGAATATATCCATTCCTTTGAAGTAACCGAGGAATTTAAAAAACGTTACTTTGATACCATGGACTTCCTTGTGCCAAATTATGAACAAGAAGGGAAATCTCAGTTTATTGTGGCAGTAGGTTGCACAGGTGGTATGCATAGATCTGTAGCTATGGCAGAGGCTCTATACTCCCACTTGTTAGAAAAAGGATATCGTGTAACTGTTGAACATAGAGATATGATGAAAAATAATGTAGAAGAAGATTATAATCCTCATGAAATTATAACACTTGATAACTAGATAGGGGGGATTATGTTGCGAAAAGGATGGTTCCGGTGGCTAATTCCGGGTCTAAATATAAAACGTTGGCTTGCCCTATTTAGTTGTGGTGTAGGTCTTTTAATTATTGGTATTTCTTTGATTTTTAACTATCAATGGCTTGCGGTTCTTGAAGATATTGTACTTGCCTTTTCCTATAATATGACGGGCTTTTACAATTATAATGTACTCATTGCTGTAGGGGCTGTACTATTATCGATTGGTGCTGTATTAATGCTCATCGGTACGAGTAAAGTTATTAAAACGATTATTCGTGCGGTACTACCTAATCCTGACAGCAAGGTATCGGATATTATTTTTCAAAATATCCGACTCGATAAGGGCCCAAAAATTGTAGTAATCGGTGGTGGTACGGGCTTATCAAATTTATTGCGTGGTTTGAAATCATATACATCAAACCTATCTGCGATTGTAACTGTCGCTGATGATGGAGGTTCTTCTGGTCGCTTGCGAGAAGACTTTCAAATGATAGCTCCTGGTGATTTGCGAAACTGTTTAGTATCACTAGCTGAACAAGAAGGAGTAATGGAGAACTTATTCCGTTATCGTTTCGATGGTGAAAATGAGCTTTCTGGGCACAGTTTTGGTAATCTCTTTATCACTGCGCTTGCTCAAGTTTATGATGGAGATATTGAAGAAGCTCTTGAAGCGGCTAGTAAATTGTTGCGTGTCCGTGGTCGTGTAATTCCTTCCTCTACAGAGTTCATTAAATTGCGTGCAGAGATGACAGATGGCACTATTGTAGAAGGTGAAAGTAATATACCACACTCGGGTAAACGAATTCGCCATATCTATAGTGATCCAGCATTGCCTAAGCCAGAGGGGGCTGCATTACGTGCCATTGATGAAGCGGATGTAATTATTTTAGGTCCTGGTAGTTTATATACAAGTATTATCCCAAATTTACTAACTGATAAGTTGGCCTCTCATGTACGTGCTAGTAAGGCTAATAAAATCTATATTGCTAATGTTATGACACAACCGGGTGAAACCACAGGCTACACATTAAATGACCATGTAGAGGCTTTAATTGCTCATGGCGGAGAAGGAATTATAGATACTGTTCTTGCCAATGATGGGCCGTTGCCAATTCAAATGGTTGAACAATATAGTGCTGTAGGATCTGAACCATTGGTATTAGATACTAAAAAGTTACAAGACAAAGGAATCCGCACTATACGAGCTACCTTAATTAACCCTCAAAAACCAGCTGTTCACGATCCTGAACGGTTAGGAAAAGTTATTATGGATATCATTCATGCTATGCAATCTAACACTGAACCGCATATCTTGGAATATTATCTTCAACGAGATGATCATTAATGAGAAGGGATGTCCATGTCATTTGCAGAAGATGTAAAAAATGAATTATGCCAATATGAAGTCTCTAGTGATGCGGATGTGGCCATGAAAATTGAAGCGTCTTGCTTATTGCGTATGAGCGGATCTATCATTTTGGGGATGAAAGGTGCCGTTGGCATTCGTTTAGCTACGGCTAATAATGCAGTAGCTCGTCGGTTGCTTGGTATTTTGAAAAAGCAATACGAATTACCTACAAATGTATTAGTACGACAAGGTTTAAACCTGCGTAAAAAAAATATGTATACGCTCTCTGTGGAACCTTCTATAGAGGGGAGACAGGCTTTAGAGGATCTTGCTTTATGGCCTGTAACCGAACAAATTCCTCGCAGTTGGCTCAAATCAATGGAAGCACGACGTGCCTTTTTAAGGGGAGCTTTTTTAGGGGGAGGCTCTGTTAATAAGCCACAAAGTGATTACCATCTTGAGTTTATGACGGGAAACGAGATTTTTGCGAGGGAAATTATCCATGTATTACGGCTTTTTCACATTCATGCAGGCTTAACGGAGCGGAAAGAAGAGTATGTAGTATATCTTAAAGAAGGGGATGCAGTAACAAATTGTTTGCAAATCATGGGTGCTCAATCGGCGCTTATGGAATTTGAAAACGTGCGGATTATGAAAACCGTACGGAATCAAATAAATCGTCAAGTCAACTGTGAGACGGCAAATTTACAGAAGGTTGTGGATGCAGCAGTTCGTCAGGTAAAAGCAATCCGTATTATTGATAGAGAGATCGGTATTGAAGAATTACCTGAAAAGTTGCGCGTCGTTGCAAGACTTCGGTGGGAGAATCCTGAAGCGAGTTTAAAAGAGCTTGAAGAGTTGATGGAGGGGGAACTATCTAAATCTGGAATTGGCCATCGACTAAAGAAGATTGAAGCATTAGCACTTACGTATGACCCGTTGGGGCTCGAAGAAATATAGAGGTAATAATATATGTTTTCCTATAAATCAAGATATTGTGTAGCTGCGGCTATGGCTGCCATGGCTGCCCTTACAGGCCATGTAGAAGCTCGTGATATAGATTTACAATCAATTGGATATTTTCAGTTTTCTCCGTTACCACCATCGTTGGTGTCTCAAACGGATACATTGCTCCTATCGGATAGTCCTGAATATGTAGGACCTGTAGGAGGTACGTTAAGTGCAGGTACAATTAATGGCAATGGGCGTATCTATTTCTATCATGTAAATGAAATGGATCTACCTCACAAGATTGCTATCGTCTTAGAAAACCAAACGGCTTATCCAACTTCAGTACATGTCATGAGACAATTAAAATCTGTAGCTACACCTGACTATTTTGCAGCAGGTCGTGATTTGTCTCGGAAGGATTTGGAGCAGCCTCTTAATGAAAGCCCAGATGCAAGACCGTTATACTCTCTTAGCATCCCACCACAAGGGCGTCAATTAATCTTTAGTGACTTAGAAAATACACCGGTAAATCGAGATGCACTATTTACGGGCATCGTAGATATTAAAACAGAAGGGCCTATATTTGCGCGTGTTATGATGCTACCTATGGGGATGGACCCCGTAGATGCGTCACATTGGGTGAAAAATCTTCCCATAGATGAAATACAATTGCGCGGTACCTATACTGGTGCTAAACGTAATATGGAGGTTGCTACACCATTCGACACCGCTTTAGGTGGTGCCTTTGTAGAAATTGGTAATGACCGAGAAGATACGTTTATTAATGGTGTAGACGAAATGCAAAATAAAGCATTTGTTCGAGATCGTGGTAACTATGGCGTATCATATACGCTAAAAATTCCTACTAAGGGTAATGAACCGTTTAGACTGTATTTTAACCCTCTTGGGGGACCTTATTCTGGTTCCTTTACGATAAAAACATTACATCAACAAGGTGCTAGAAGGGGACAGACAGATACACGGACTTATCACATTGGTGGTGCAGATGGTATTTCCGCATTAGGGGAAGGTACTATATTAGATAGCCGTCTTTTAGGGAACTATAATGCGGGTGATTTATTAACGTTAAACTTTATGCCAGCTGGTGCATCGAATTTGCCAATTCGTTTCTTGTTAATTCCTGAATCTCTTGCAAATCCACAAAAACATCAAACCATTGCTGTTAATGTACCGAAAGATGTTAAAGATATCTTAGGGCACCCAACTCAAGGGAGCACACAAATACCTGTAGGTCCTGTAGGTGGTAAAGATGGAGATAAAGGGACAGTAGATACTAAAAAATCTACTGTTGAAAGTCCAGCTAAACGGGCAGAAACAATTGCTCATGAAGAAACTAAAAAGTTAAGCGATAAAGCTGCAGCAGATGTAAAAAAAGAAGCGCAACTTAAAAAAGCAAAAGACGAGAAAGAAGCCTTAGCTCGTAAAAAAGCCGAAGAGGCTCGACTAGCTGCAGAAAAAGCTGAAATGTTGCGAAAGGCTGCAGAAGCCAAGCATGCTGAAATTGAGCGCAAGATGGCTGAAAAAGCCGAAGCAGAGCGTAAAGCAGAGGAAGCTCGCAAGGCGGAAGCGGCTCGTAAAGCTGAAATGGCACGTATCGAGGCAGCGAGAAAAGCGGAAGCGGATCGACTAGAGGCGGCTCGTAAAGCAGAAGAAGCTCGACTAGCAGCGGAAGCAAAACGTCTTGAAGAAGAACGTAGAATTGAAGCTGCTCGTATTGAGGCCGCACGCAAAGCGGAGGAAGAAAGAAAAGCGGCCGAAGCTAAGGCTCGCTTTGAAGCGCAACGAGCAGCAGAAAAAGCTGCTTTAGAAGCCAAAAAGGCCGAAGAGGAACGCTTGGCTGCTGAGGCTAGAGTTCGTTTAGAAGCACAACGTAAAGCTGAGCAGGAAGCATTGGAAGCAAGACGTGCCGAAGAAGCTCGTAAAGCAGCAGAAGCGAAAGCTGCTTTAGAAGCACAACGTGCTGCCGAGCAAGCCGCTCTTGAAGCGAAGCGCCAAGAAGACGCTCGTAGAGCGGCAGAGGCTAAGGCTGCTTTGGAAGCACAACAAATGGAAGCAGCAAGAAAAGCAGAAGAGGCTCGTCGTGCGGAGGAAGCGCGTAGAGCAGAAGAAGCTCGAATTGAAGCGGAACGTAAAGCTGAGGCCGCTCGCGTAGCAGCAGAAGCAAAACGAGCAGAGGACGCACGCAAAGCTGAAGCAGCTCGAATTGAAGCAGCGCGTAAAGCTGAACAAGCTCGTTTAGCAGCAGAAGCACGTAGAGCAGAAGAAGCTCGGAAAGCAGAAGCAGCTAGACTTGAGGCACAACGTAGAGCTGAACAGGAACGTCTTGAAGCTGCGCGCCGTGCCGAAGAAGCTCGAATTGTTGCAGAGGCTAAACGTGCTGAAGAAGCGCGTAGAGCCGAAGAAACTCGCCGCATAGAAGAAGCAAGACGTGCCGAAGAGGCTCGTAAAGCAGAGGCGGCTCGTATAGTGGCGGAAGCTCGTAAGGCAGAGCAAGAGCGACTTGCTGCAGAACGAGCTGAAGCAGAACGTCAAGCCGCAGAGGCACGACGTATTGCTGAGGAACGATATAAAGCGCAACTAGAAGCAGAGCGTAAAGCTGAAGCTGCTCGTCAACAAGCGTTGGCTCAAGCTGAAATCGAGCGTAAAGCAAAAGAGCGTGCTGAAGCTATTCAACGTGTCCGAGATCAACAAGAGAGTGCTCGTCGTCGTGCAGAACTTGCACGCCAACAACTTGAAGCCGAACGTAAGGCTGCTCAAGCATCTAAGAGGACTCCTTCCTTCAGTGAACTTGATGATATTCATGGGGATACATCAAATGTAACTATTCCAAATGCTGTATCCATTGATGAGTTGACTAAACCTAGACCGACTGCATCTCAAAATACACGTCGTCGTGAGCAACGTCAACCTCAATTGTCGCCAAATCAGCAATATGTGCAGATAAATCCTGTAGCGAATGAGCCGCAACAAGATCAAATGCCATATACTCCACAAAATGAACAGCAAAATGATGAAGAAAACCCACCAAGATTATATCCATTAGGTTAAGACCCTTAATTTCTAAAAAAGAAATTTTAGATTAAAGTTTAAGATATAGAAGTGGATTAATAGCTGTTTAAATATAGAGAGGACAAGCAATTTTATATGCTTGTCCTCTTTTTAAAATCCATATGAATTTTGTGTTTTACATTGACTTTCAAAGGTGGATTCAGTACAATAAATAAAGAAATGCATATATGGTACGAGAGACCATTGCATAATACAATACCTTTTAATTTAGTCCAGAGAGGCTGAGAAAGGAATATAGTTGAAGTGCCCATAGGGGCTTCTTTGTGCAAACTATTTGACCTTTTGCCCTGGGCAAAAGGTCTTTTTTGTTACGTGAGTTAGGAGGAAATCATGGGACAAGTTAGCCTAAAAGGCAAAGATTTATTGGGTTTGCAAAATGTGTCACCTGAAGAAATCAAATTGATTTTAGATGTGGCAAAGAAAATGAAGAAAATCGTTCTTTCTGATGACAAGAAGGTTCCACTATTAAAGGGGAAATCCATTATCAACCTTTTTATGGAACCAAGTACTCGTACCCGTAGTTCCTTTGAGTTAGCCGGCAAATACTTAGGGGCTGACGTAATCAATCTTTCTCCTAGTGGATCTTCCATGGGTAAAGGTGAAAGCTTCCGCGATACATTATTAACTATGTCCTACATGGGTACAGATGCTATCGTAATGCGCCACAGCGCAGAAGGTGCACCTTTATATGCTACGAAAGCCGTAGATCCGATTATCATTAACGCAGGTGATGGCGCTCATGAGCATCCAACACAAGCATTACTAGACATGTATTCTATCTTAGAGAAAAAGAAATCTATTGAGGGGTTAAAGGTGGTTATCCTTGGCGATATAATGCATAGTCGCGTAGCACGCTCCAACATTTATGGACTTACAAAAATGGGGGCTGATGTACATTTAGCTGGTCCTCGTACAATGGTATATCCAGAACTTGAAAAATTAGGTGTTACCGTACACCACGATATTCGTGAAGCCGTTGCTGATGCAGATGTGGTAAACGTACTTCGCATTCAATTAGAACGCATTCACTCTGCACTATATCCTACAAACAGAGAATATGCACGTATCTTTGGTATTAATAACGATGTATTAAAATTAGCTAAAGACAATGTAATGGTCATGCATCCAGGCCCAATGAACCGTGGCCTAGAAATCGCACCAGATGTGGCGTATTCTGATCAATCAGTAATTCAAGAACAAGTGCGTAATGGCGTAGCTATACGTATGGCTGTATTGTACTTAACTATTATCGGAGGTGACGGTAGTGAGCTTGCTTATTAAAAATGGTACGGTAGTAAATCCGGCGAAAAAACAAAACGAAGTAGCAGACATTCTCGTAAAAGATGGTAAAATTGCAGCCATTGGTCAAAACTTAAATGCTGAAGGTGCTGAGATATATGATGCAACAGGTCTTATTGTAGCACCAGGCCTTATCGATATTCACACACATTTGCGTGAGCCAGGTCAAGAAGCAAAAGAAGATTTCCACTCCGGTACACAAGCCGCTGCTGCAGGTGGTTTCACACGTGTTGTAACTATGGCTAATACAAATCCTGTAGTAGATAATGCTGCGCTCGTAAGAGGGTTGCAAAAGCAAGCCGAACTTACTGGTGTTGTTAAGGTAGAATTTATTGGTGCGGTATCAAAAGGTCTTGAAGGTAAGGAACTTGCTGAAATGGGGGATATGGCAGAAGCTGGTGTAGTAGCTTTCTCCGATGATGGTCACTATGTAGAAAATGCTGCATTTATGCGTCGTGCTTTAGAATACTCGTCCATGTTTAATAAGATGGTTATCGACCATGCAGAAGATATTACATTGACTAAAAATGGCCATATGCATGAAGGTATTGTTTCTTATGAATTAGGTGTTATTGGTCGTCCTGCAGTAGCTGAAGATTTGGCTGTTGCTCGTGATATCTTGTTATCTGAAATGACAGGTGGTCATATCCATATTGCTCACGTAAGTAGTAAAAATACTGTAGATATGGTGCGCCATGCGAAGGCTAAAGGTCTTAATGTAACCTGTGAAGTTACAAGCCAACATTTGTCTTTCACAGATGAATACCTACGCGAATATAATCCAGCATTTAAAATGGCTCCTCCAATTCGCTCAGAAGATCATCGCCAAGCATTATTAGAAGGCTTGAAAGATGGCACAATCGATGCGATTATTACAGACCATGCACCACATGCATACGAAGAAAAAGACCATGAATTCTGCTGTGCACCAAATGGTTTCAGTGGCCTCGAAACATCTTTGGCAGCGGTTATTACAAATGCATATGGTCCTGATAAACTTAGCATTGATCAAGTTGTGTACTATATGAGTACTCGACCAGCTGAGTTGATGCACCTTGATGCAGGTGTTCTTGAAGTTGGTAAGCCAGCGGATATTACTGTATTTTCTACAACTGAAAAGTGGACAGTAGATAGAAATAAATTTTATACAAAAGGTAAAGTTAGCCCATTTGATGGTATGACTGTTACAGGTAAAGCTAAACTCACAGTAGTTGATGGCAAAATTGTTATGAAGGAGGGCGTAGTCTTATAATGAAAGGCAAGTTAGTTCTTGAAGATGGTTCTGTGTTTGAAGGTTCCTTATTAGGTGGCGCCCCAACGGTAGGCGAAGTTGTATTTAACACAGGTATGACCGGGTATCAAGAAATCTTGACTGACCCATCCTATGCGGATCAAATTATTACATTAACCTATCCTTTAATTGGTAATTATGGTACTTTAAATTCTATCACTCAAGGTCCTAAACCATATTGTAAAGGTTTTATTGTAGGTGAACTGTGTGACTTCCCATCTAACTGGCAAAATGAGGGGTTATTTAGTGAGTATCTTCGTTTGCACGGCATCCCTTGCCTTTATGATGTAGATACACGTGCGATTACACGTGTTCTTCGTAACCATGGTGTAATGAAGGGCGTACTCGTACGCTCTGATTACCCTATGGAAGATATTCAAAAATTGTTTAAACAAGACTTGCCAACAGATCAAGTTATGCGAGTAACTACAAAATGGCAAGGTATGCGTGGCGATAAAAATGCAGAGTTTCACGTAGCTGTAATGGACTATGGTGTGAAGGAAAACATTCTTCGCTCTTTAGAAGTAGCAGGCTGTCGCCTTACGGTATTCCCAGCAGATGCAAAAGCTGAAGAAGTATTAGCAAGTAATCCGGATGGTATCTTCTTGTCTAACGGACCTGGAGATCCTAAGGACCTTGGCTATGCTGTAGAAGAAGTGAAAAAGATGTTCGGTAAAAAGCCAATCTTTGGTATTTGTATGGGCCATCAAGTATTGGCACAAGCCTTTGGTGGTTCTACCTTTAAATTGAAGTTTGGTCACCGTGGTTCCAACCACCCTGTACAAGATTTACGTACTGGCCGGGTGTATATTACGTCTCAAAATCATGGCTATGCAGTCGATGATACTTCTTTGCCCGATTTTGTGGAAATTACACATCGCAGTGTAAATGATGGTACTGTAGAAGGTATGCGTCATAAAGAGTTGCCTATTTTTTCTGTCCAATACCATCCAGAAGCATCTCCTGGACCTACAGATAATCTATACTTGTTTGACGAATTTGAAGACTTAATGAGAAAGGGAAAATAATATGACCTCAGAAGCAAAAAAAGTACTTGTAATTGGTTCTGGTCCAATTATTATCGGTCAAGCTGCAGAGTTTGATTATGCTGGTACACAAGCATGCCGTTCCCTTCGAGAAGAGGGTTATAAAGTAGTATTAGTTAACTCCAACCCTGCTACTATTATGACTGATACAGATATTGCAGACCGCGTATATGTAGAACCGATTAGTCTTGAATTCGTAACAGAAGTTATAAAAAAAGAACGCCCTTGGGGCTTGTTGGCTACATTAGGTGGTCAAGTAGGTCTTAATATGGCGGTACAATTGTCTGAAGCTGGCGTATTAGAAGAATATGGTGTAAAACTTCTTGGTACAACTCTTGAAGCCATTAAACAAGCCGAAGACCGTGAACTCTTCAAAGAAGCGATGAAGGAAATCAACCAACCGGTCCCTGAATCCGATATCTTTAACGATCTTGAAGAAGCAGTAGCCTTTGCTAATCGTATTGGGTATCCTATTATCATCCGTCCTGCATACACATTAGGCGGTACTGGTGGAGGTATTGCCCATAATGAAGATGAAATGTATGAAATCACACGTCGTGGTTTGAAACTTTCACCAATTCACCAAATTCTAGCAGAACGTTCCGTTGCAGGCTGGAAAGAGATTGAATACGAAGTAATGCGCGATAGTGCAGATAACTGCATCATCGTATGTAATATGGAAAATATTGACCCTGTTGGTGTGCATACTGGGGATTCTATCGTTGTGGCACCAAGCCAAACCTTGAACGATATTCAATACCAAATGCTGCGTACCGCATCTGTAGAGATTATCCGTTATTTAAAAATCGAAGGCGGTTGTAACGTACAATACGCTTTGAATCCAAATAGCAACGAATATATTGTTATCGAAGTAAACCCTCGCGTATCTCGTTCCTCTGCATTGGCATCTAAAGCAACTGGGTACCCAATTGCGAAGGTAGCAGCAAAAATTGCAGTAGGCATGACATTGGATCAAATTACAAATGCTGTAACCGGTGAAACTAAAGCATGCTTTGAACCGACTCTTGACTATGTAGTAACTAAGTTTCCACGCTGGCCTTTTGAGAAATTCAACTTGGCAGATCGTACCTTGGGCACACAAATGAAAGCCACTGGCGAAGTTATGGCCATCGACCGTTCTTTGGAGGGCTCCTTACTTAAAGCAATTCGTTCCTTGGAAATTGGTTTAGACCATATTGAGCTTAAGAAAATCGCTCATGAGTCTATGGAACAATTGATCGAACGTTTACATTTAGTAGATGATGAACGTATCTATGTTGTAGCAGAAGCACTTCGCAAGGGAATCAGTGTAGAAAAAATCCACTATATTACAAAAATTGATACATTCTTTATTGAAAAAATCAAAAACATTGTTACTGTGGAAAAAGCATTGGCTGAGCAAGGTTTAAGAGAGGATGTATTGCGCAAAGCAAAACGTTATTCCTTCACTGATTCTGTTATCGCTCGTTATGCTAATACAACTGTAGAAGATGTTCGTGCAAAACGTAAAGAATGGAATATTCTTCCAACATATAAATACGTAGATACTTGCGCAGCTGAATTTGAATCTAAAACACCTTATTATTACAGTGCGTATGCACAAGAAGACGAAGTTAAACCACTAGGCGAAAAATCCGTAGTGGTACTTGGTTCCGGTCCGATTCGTATCGGTCAAGGTGTAGAGTTCGATTACTGTTCCGTACATTCCTCTTGGGCCCTTCGTAAAGCGGGTTACCAATCTATTATGATTAATAACAACCCAGAAACAGTGTCTACAGACTTTGATATTTCTGACTCTTTATACTTTGAGCCATTGACTGTGGACGATGTTATGGAAATCATCAATAAAGAACAGCCAGCGGGCGTCATTGCTCAATTTGGTGGTCAAACGGCTATCAATTTGGCAGGCCCATTGGCAGAACGTGGCGTCAAAATCCTCGGTACATCCGTAGATAGCATCGATATGGCGGAAGACCGTGAACGCTTTGATGAATTGTTGGCGAAGCTTGGTATTCCTCGCCCAGTAGGTGCTCTAGTAACCTCTGATGAAGAAGCACAAGAAGCAGCTAAAAAGTTGAAATACCCATTAATCGTTCGCCCTTCTTATGTATTGGGCGGTCGTGCGATGGAAATCGTATACAACGATAAAGAGCTTGATGTATACATGAAGGAAGCCGTAGTAGCATCTAAGGAGCATCCTGTTCTTATCGACCGTTATATGGTTGGTATGGAGGTAGAGGTTGACGCTATTTCCGATGGTACCGATGTATGTATCCCTGGTATTATGGAACAAATCGAACGCGCCGGTGTTCACTCTGGTGACTCCATGGCCGTTTATCCAGCTCAACATTTGAGTCAAGAATTGATTGATCAAATCGTTGATTATACACGTCGTATTGCAGTAGGCCTTAATGTTAAAGGTGTACTTAATATTCAATATATCGTGGCTGATGGTGAACTTAACGTTATCGAAGTTAACCCTCGTTCTAGCCGTACTGTACCATTCATTTCTAAGGTTACAGGTATCAATATGGTAGAATGTGCAACACGCATTGCCCTTGGTGAAAGCTTAAAAGACTTAGGCTTACCACTTGGTCTTGTACCTAATAAACCATATGTAGCTGTAAAAGCACCTGTATTCTCCTTCTCTAAAATGGGTCTTGTAGAAATCGCTCTTGGACCTGAAATGAAGTCTACTGGTGAGGTTATGGGGATTGGTCGCACATATTCTGAAGCTTTATTCAAAGCTATCAATGGTGCCAATATGCGTATCCCAGAGGATGGTACAATCCTTATGACTGTTGCAGACCGCGATAAAGAGGAAGCTAGTCAATTAGCAAAAGGCTTTATTGAATTGGGCTATCATATTGAAGCAACTGGTGGTACTGGTAAATACTTCAAAGAACATGGCGTTGACTGCAAGGTAGTTAACAAAATCTCTGAAGGCGATGATAACTGTGCTGACCACATTCGTCAAGACAAAGTCGATCTTGTACTTAATACATTGACTGCAGGGAAACGACCTGAACGCGAAGGATTCCAATTGCGTCGTCTTGCTGTAGAAATGGGTACACCATGCTTAACAAGTCTCGATACAGCACGGGAAGTATTGCGTGTTGTGGCGAATCGTAAAGATGATGCGAACTACACTGTAGAAGCATTACAAGATTTTGAATTGGAGTAAAACCATGAGTGGCTATGTAGAACAGGGCGAAGTCGTTCGCAATGAGCAAATAGGCTCTGATGTGTGGATTATGGATATTCACGCACCAAAACAGGCAGCAGAAGCAAAGATAGGACAGTTTTGTAATGTTCGCGTAGCGGACTCTACGGCGCCATTATTGCGTCGCCCTATTAGCTATGCTGGGTTTAATGCCCGAAAGGGTACGATTACCCTTTTGTATCGCGTCGTAGGCAAGGGGACTGAAATTATGACACGTCTCGTGCCTGGTGATACATTAGATTGTTTAGGACCTTTGGGCGAACCGTTTGTAACATCTAATAATATGCTTCTCGTTGGCGGTGGCGTTGGTATTGCACCGATGCTATGTATCGCATCCCATTTGCAAAAAGGTGAAGAAGCACAAGTTATTCTTGGTTTTAGAAATGAAACTGAAACCTTCTGGGCTGATTTATTTAAAGATACGCCTGTTCAAGTCCACATCACTACTGATGATGGTAGCGTGGGTACAAAAGGCTTCCCTACAGCAATCATGCCTGACCTAATTAATGCTAATTCGTTTACTTCTGTTATGACTTGTGGTCCTATGCCTATGATGAAAGGCGTAGCACAAGTGGCTAAAGAACTCAATGTGCCATGCCAAGTATCTTTAGAAGAGCGCATGGGATGTGGTACGGGCGGCTGCTTAGGTTGCGCTTGTGATGGTGCCGGTGGCAAACGTTATAAAGTTTGTAAAGATGGTCCTGTATTCCCAGCTGAGGAGGTGTTCTTTTAATGAGTGAACGCGATTTAAATAACACCGTTACGCCTAATCTAAAGCTCGCCATCGATTACTGCGGGATTAAGATGAAAAATCCTATTATCGCTGCATCTGGTACCTTTGGTAATGGCCCTGAGTATGCTGGTTATTTAGACCTTAGTAATGAAGTAGGTGCTATTTCTGTAAAAGGATTAACACCTAAAGGTCGTCATGGTAATCCTGGCACTCGCATTGCAGAAACACCATCTGGCGTATTGAACTGCATTGGCCTTGAAAATCCTGGAGCTGAACATTTTGTTAGAGAAATTCTACCGGATCTTAAGAAATATGATGTACCATTGCTAGCGAATATGTCTGCTGGTACGGTAGAGGAATTTGCGTGGATGGCAGAAACACTATGTGTAGATGGTATTGCAGGCCTTGAAGTCAACGTATCTTGCCCAAATGTTGCCTGTGAAGGCATGGCTTTTGGTATAGATCCAAAGGTAGTAGAACAGGTAACAAAAGCGGTTCGTAAAGTAACAGATAAGCCCGTTATTGTAAAACTTTCACCAAATGTAACAGACATTGTGGAAATCGCAAAGGCTGTTGAGGCCGGTGGTGGCAATGGGGTAAGTCTCATTAATACCTTGTTGGGCATGGCTATAGATATTCACCGTCGAAAGCCTGTATTGGGGAATATTTATGGTGGATTATCTGGTCCAGCCGTAAAGCCCGTGGCTCTTCGCATGGTTCACCAAGTTTATAAAGGGGTAACTATTCCTATTATTGGTCTTGGTGGTATCATGACTGGCACAGATGCTATCGAATTTATGATGGCAGGGGCGCAAGCTGTTCAAGTTGGTACAGCTACAATGGTAGATCCAACAGCAATTTCACGTATTGCCCGTGAAATGAGCGAATATGTAGAACAACATAATCTTGATAACATCACTGATATCGTTGGTGCTGTTCATCAAGTATAACAGAGTCATATGTACGGCGAACTTAAACAACCATAAGATTTGTCGTTATATAGGATATGATACAAAAAGACCTAGCACATTCAGTACTAGGTCTTTTCTTATGTATTGAATTGGTGTATATAATTGCATAGGCACCAATTATATAGACTGTTAATATCATAGTATGGTAATAATATGTATAATTATGATTATACATAGGCTTTGTAGAAGTCGATAAATTGCTGCGCTACTGGGGAAAGCGCATGGCCTTTAAGCGTGATAAAAGCTTTTTTGAAATCCCCCGAGAATTCTGGCAATTTAATGCGGGCCATTTTGCGATGATTGATAAGTTCCTTAGCGTCCATTGGGACTAAAGAAACTGTACGACCAGAAGAGGCCCACTCAATAGCTGAGCTTTTTGTTGTAGTTATAGCTACCGCATTAAGTTGCTCCATATCTGTTAAGCTAGATTGCATAATCATTCGAACAGAGCCACCAGAAAGGGATAGAGGACATTTTTTTATGTCTTCCCACGTGATGGTATCATGCTCACGATCTGTCCAGAATACATCACGACGGAAAATAGCGTATAAATGCTCTTCTTGGGTAAGCAGGATATCAAATTTATCGATATCTACCATTTGAATATTGGCGATACCTAATTCGGCGCTACCGTTGATGAGTTGGGTCACTACATTTGTCATAAGTCCTTCATAAATTTCAAAATGGACAGATGGATATTTCATGGAAAACGCTGGTAAATATTGCTGTACGATTGGCGTTGAACGAGATGCAGACGTCGCAATGCGTAAAGTACCTTCAATGCGTGAATTCAATTGTTGTACAGCATTATATGTAGATTCTTCAATAGAGCAAAGTTGTTGCGCTTTTTCGTAAAAGATTTTACCAGCATCTGTTAATTGCAAGTTTGATCCTCGTTGGCCGCGTTTAATGTTGATTAATTGAGCCCCAAATTCAGCCTCTAAATATTTCAACTGCTTACTTAACGCTGGTTGTGTAATATGAAGAATCTCTGCGGCCTGTGTCATATTGCCCGTTTGAACAAGGGTAATAAAATTGTGGTAGTAAGATGTATCCATAGAATCTCCCTATTATACACATAATATGATAAATAAAAATTATAACGAACTAAGTAACGGTCATTTCACATTTAATAAAATGCTATATATACTAAATTCAACAAAGTAATAGAAAGTAAATTGAGTTTTCAATTACCTTTCTATACTTATCACAAATTTTGATATACAACAAGAGTTAAGAAAGTAGGTACTACTATGGGCGTGGTAAAAAGAACCTTAGGTCAAGCAATTCGTAATTGGGAAGCACGTAGATTAATGACGGCTCGTAATAAAATTAGCCGGAAAAAACAATTAGAACGAGTATGGCCTTATCCTATGACTAAGGAAAAACGTCGTGAACTCGGTCAAGGCATAGCCGGTTTAGTTAATAACGACAATTAAAAGTTTGGAATCTACTAACTAGATAATTTATCTAGTGGTAGTACCACCTCAATAGAATCTAATACAGTACAAGTAGCAGCTCCATGACTTATGTCTTGGAGCTCTTTTTGTATGTGCTCTACATCAGTAGGTGGTATTAGAATTGTAATGTCTACATATTCACCAAAGCTTGCTTCATAATGTAATTCTTCGTCCTGTAAATATCTTTCTACTGCTCCATACAGCGAATAGTCAATCTTTGCTTGTAGTCGGGTTCGTGTTGTATGTAGTTCTTTAGGGGCAAGACGTAAGGTTTCCGCAACGGAGTGTGAATAGGCCCGAATCAAGCCACCAGCGCCCAATTTAATACCTCCAAAATAACGTGTTACGACGACGGCTACATTGGTAATGCCAGTTTTTTTGAGTACTTCTAGCATTGGTTTACCTGCTGTACCTGATGGTTCTCCATTATCGGAAGATCGTTGTTGTTCTTGCTGTGGCCCTAATGCATAGGCTGTGCAGTTATGACGTGCATCCCAGAATTCTTTATTGATGCGGCTTATAAAGGTTTGAGCTTCCTCTTCAGTCTTGCAAGGATATACAGTTGTTATAAACCGTGATTTTTCAACAACATATTCATGGCGAAATTCTTTCGCTACCGAAGTAAATTCTACCGTAGGGCTTATTGATTCAGACATATATTCACCTCCTTTGGAATCAAAGTTTATGTTTATTCATCATCACTTTATTATAATCTATTTATGAATGCTATGTATAGGTAAAAGAGGTTAATTCCCTTGTAAAAATGAAATAACCCTCTATATTTGGTAGGATATTGACGTAATGAGAATTTATGTTATTATTAAATATAGATATATGACTAGTTACTCATGTAATATGTTCATATATTGAAGTTTTAGAGTATATTAAACATTCTTAGTGAACCTGTTTATGGCTATTTTATTTACAATAGGGTATATATCATTTTTATAGACCGATGTTTAGATGTATATTTAAGTATATAGATACAAAATATAGTACGGATTTGTAATAATATAGTAAGTTGTAAGATAAGATATATGTATCTACAGAGTAGAAAGGCCTGTGAATATGAGCGTAAAAAAACAAGAATTTGATATTACAGGTATGCACTGTGCAGCCTGTGTAAAACGCGTTGAAAACGTCGTTTCTAAAGTCGAGGGCGTAGAATCTGTTAAGGTCAACCTCTTAACTCGAAAGGGGAGCGTTGAATATAAAGATGGCGCTACTATAGATTCACAACAGATTATTGATGCCATTACAAATATTGGTTTTGGTGCTGCAGAAGCAGACGAAACAAAGCAAGAAATAGAAAAGGTTAACTTAAAACCTCATATTACACGCCTTATTATTGCCGCCTGTATGGCGGTACCGATGATGATTAATATGACGTTACATCGATTTGGTATTCAGGCATTGCCTGTATGGGTAGAGTTTGTTCTTGCTACTATTGCTCAGTTCGGTCCAGGTCTCATGTTCTATAAGAGTGCTTGGAGCGCTGTAAAAAATGGAGCGCTTACGATGGATGTGCTCGTTGTAATGGGTACGACGGTAGCCTATTTATTCAGTATCTATAACTGGCAATTTCATCCTGAACTAGGCCCTCATGGAATTTACTTTGAAACCTCTGCATGGCTCATTACATTCATCCTTCTTGGTAAGCTGTTAGAAGAAATTGCAAAGGGTCGTACCTCTGAAGCACTTCAAAAATTGATTGCTTTACAACCTGCAACAGCTCATGTGTTGCGTGATGGAGAATTTGTGGACATCCCTACATCTAAGGTGGTAGCAGGCGATATTTTACAGGTTCGAGCAGGCGAAAAAATTCCAGTAGACGGTACGATTACTGATGGCTACTCCACCGTAGACGAGGCTATGCTGACCGGTGAAAGCTTACCGGTAGAAAAACAAGTTGGTTCTGAAGTTATTGGTGCTACTATAAACCTAAGTGGTGCTTTTACCATGGAAGCTAAGCGTATCGGTTCTGATACGATGTTGTCTCAAATCATCAAGGTTGTAGAAGAGGCACAAACATCCAAGGCTAGTATTCAACGCATTGCAGATATTGTGGCGCAATACTTTGTGCCTACAGTAATCGGTCTCGCTATCGTGACGGGTCTCGTATGGTATTTCATCGTGGGCGACTCCCTCAATGTGGCGCTCATTAATGCAACAGCCGTACTCGTTATCGCTTGCCCTTGTGCTCTTGGCCTTGCCACACCAACATCTATAATGGTTGGCTCTGGTCTGGGTGCGGAACACGGGGTGCTCATCAAGAGTGCAGAATATCTTGAAAAAGCGGGTAAACTCGATGCCATTGTTATGGATAAAACCGGTACCCTTACACAGGGTGTATTGGATGTGACGGCTTTTAAAAATTATAATGGTGATGAAAGTACTAATATGTCTATTATGATGTCTCTTGAAAGTGGTACATCTCATCCGATTGCAAAGGCCATGGTTTACTATGGTGAAGATCATGGCTATAAAGGTAAAGTTGTTGAACTTGAAAGTTTTGCTGATGTACCAGGTAAAGGGTTACAAGGTGCATACCAAGGCGTATCCGTACAACTTGGGCACAGTCGTTGGATGAATGAACTAGGTTATGATTTAACGGCGGTTCAAGAAGATATTTTACAATTTGAAGAACAAGGTGCTTCCGTATCTGTTCTAGCTGTAGATGGCGTTGTTAGTGCTTTGTGGGCTGTAGAAGACGAATTACGTCCAGAAACTATCGAGGTTGTAAAAGAGTTACATGCTCAAGGTATTGATGTATGGATGCTTACTGGTGATAATCGTCGAACTGCTCAATATATTGCTAAACAGGCGGGTATCTCCCATGTTATAGCTGAAGTATTGCCTCAAGACAAGGCTAGCAAGGTAAAAGAATTACAAGATAAAGGTCTTGTAGTGGGGATGGTTGGTGACGGTATCAATGATGCTCCTGCTCTCGTTACGGCAGATATTGGTTTTGCTATTGGCAGTGGTACAGATATTGCGGTAGAAGCAGCCGACATCGTCCTTGTACGAAATGATTTACATACCTTGGTACAAGCAGTACGACTCAGCCGTAAGACAATGACCAATATTAAACAAAACCTATTCTGGGCATTGATCTTTAACTGTATTGGCATTCCTTTGGCCGCAATAGGTGCATTAAATCCAATGATTGCGGGTACAGCGATGGCATTTAGCTCTGTAACAGTCGTAGGTAACTCGCTTCGTTTGAAACGAGCAAAAATCTAATTGATATATGATAAAAACAGCATCTATACAATTGTATAGGTGCTGTTTTTAACTTGTTCCATTCTGTTGCAAATATTTTAATTCCTATAAACTCGGTATTTTTATAGTACATATCATCTGCTATACTGAGTATAGTTATTTGTTAAGTAAGAGAGGATCATGGCTATGAAATTAAAGACTCGTGATATAGTATATATTGGTTTTATTGCCGCTTTGTGTGCAGTAGCAACAACAATTCGCATTGAAGTGCCTGGTGGTGCCATGGTGCATCTTGGTTCGGCAGCACTCTTTACGACATCAATTTTGTTTGGTGGTTTATATGGTGGTTTAGGCGCAGCAATCGGCTCTGCCTTATTTGATCTCTTTGGTGGTCATACACAATACATCGTGTTTTCTTTCTTTATTAAAGGGATTGCAGGCCTTATTGTAGGTGGTTTGACTGCAGGCTATTTGCCGCCATCCATTACAAAACCGACTGCATCCTTTGGTCGGATTTTAGTGGCTCTTATTATAGGCGCCATATGGACTGCCTTTGGCTATTTCTTAGCTTGGTGGTTTGTTCTTGAAAGTGCGGTCGTAGCAGCTAGCAAAATTCAATACTCCTTGATTACAAGTGCTGCAGGTATTGTGGTGGCGATCGTGTTAACGCCGAAATTACAAACAGTAGTACGTAGACTATTTACAAAAAATTAATAGAGCGAACAATTGTAGATTCTATATGAAAGTGCCTTAATAAGGGGTGTTATTAATAGGTTACATTATAGTAGACAGAGGTTTTTATGAAAGTCCTAAATTTAGATCACCTAGTTATCACAACTGCAGACTTGAAGTGATGTCTTTATTTTTACGGAGATGTTCTTGGAATGGATGTAGTAGAACGGGATGGGAGATATGCCATATTTTTTGGCAATCAAAAGTTTAATATTCATACGAAACCTGCAGAATTTCTCCCTGCCGCAGAAAAACCTACGTATGGCAGTCTAGATATATGCCTTGTAGTTGAAGAGCCTATAGACGTTGTAAAATGTGATATAGAGGAAAAAGGATATCCCATAGAACTTGGTCCTGTCGCTCGTCATGGAGCACGAGGGGACATGAAAAGCATTTATTTAAGAGATCCTGATGGGAATTTAGTAGAACTTTGCCATTATAATCTGTAGCATTTCAAGTTAAGGTATATAAATCGTACCTTATTTTTTTGATAGTTAAAGAGCGCACATTAGCATAATTATATTAGTTAATGTGCGCTCTTTTATTACTTTTAGTGTATATCAATTGTTTAGTACATTAAAAATTACAAAGGTCATTTAGGTTTTCGGCCATGGTAGGGTGTGTGAAAATTTGATTTTTGAAATATGTATATGGAATGTTGTTATCCATAGCCATTTTAATTAAGTTAATCAATTCTTCTGCGCCTTGGGAATAGAGTGTAGCTCCCAGGATTAAGTCGTTATCCGCATCCACAACAATTTTAAAGGCGCCTTTTAAATAGTCGTTTACATGTGCTCTAGGCATGGTAGCTACGAGCATTTCTTTCGTTTTAACCGTATATCCTTGGTTGATTGCATCTTCTTCTGTAAGACCTACACGAGAAAGTGGAGGTGTTAAGAAGGTAGTATAAGGAATATTTTTACGATCTTTTAAGGTATACTGGCTGTTACCTGTAAGTGCGCCAAATACGATACGGAAGTCATCAAGAGATATATATGTGAATTGCGGTCCACCGTTTACATCACCGACTGCGTATACACCAGGGACGGAGCTTTCACAAGTATCATTAATTACAATAGCACCGCGTTCGTTAGTAGCGATATCCGTATGTTCTAAACCGATATTAGCTGTATTGGCTTTGCGACCTGTAGCGTATAGAACAGCATCAAAAGTATAGTTTTGATTATTAGCGGTGATAACTGGTTTGCCGCCATCATTGGATACAGAGTTTAATGTCACATTATTAAGAATAGTAATGCCTTGCTCAGTTAAGTACTCAGTAGCTAGCTCTTGAACGATAGGTTCTTCGCGTTTTAAGATGCTAGATTCGATGTTGAATACGGTTACCTTAGCACCAAGTTTAGCATATAGACTGGCAAATTCAAGACCGATAGGACCAGCACCGATAACGCCTAATGTACTTGGTTGAGTAGGTAATTGTTGAATCTCAGTACTATTATAGAAACCTGTAGCTGTATCGATGCCAGAAATATTAGGTTTGATTGCTACAGCACCGGTGTTAATAACGATAGTGTCAGCAGATAATATAATCTTATCCTCGCCAGCAGTAACGGCGATTTCTTTATTACTAATGAATGCACCATGCCCGGTATAGACATCGACATGTTCATTTGTATCTAACATACCGAAGTTTTTATTGCGTAAACGAGATGTAACAACCTCGCGTTGGTTTAATACTTGATCGTATGATAAGCCTTTTGATGCGGCAATGATCATCGTCTTAGTAGGGATACATGCGATATTAATACATGTACCACCGTACATTAGTGGATTTTCTTCAATCATGGCTACGGATTTGCCCATAGAGCCAAATTTTGCGGCTAAGGTTTTACCAGCCTTGCCAAAACCTAAGACGATAATGTCATATTGTTTGGTATTCATACAATACCTCCTATCTTTTATATTGAAAATATTAGATATTGATATTATAGCATATTATTATAGATATAAAAGTAGAAATTAGAATTAATTATCATTGATTATAAATTAAATTTATTTTGAATGATTATGTTAAGGTAGTAATTTAGCTTATAGCTTTGTAGTGTATTTAAGGAAGTAGGGGGCACTTGTATATCTGTGTTTCTTTTATACTACAGTAATTAATTAAGTGTGTTAAGTATTTCTACTTGACACATCTTTTTATATGCTGTAGTATATGTAAAGTAATATGACTTGACAGTGATGGAGGTGGCGAAATGGAAGAACGAGTACTCATAAGTTTGCTCTTAGATTTCTATGGACCATTATTGACGGACAAGCAACGCATGTCCTTACAACTTCACCACGAAGATGATATGTCTCTTGGCGAGATTGCCGAGGAATTAGGCGTATCACGACAGGCTGTACACGATAATTTACAGCGTGCCCGACATATTTTAAATGATTACGAATCTAAATTGCACTTGGTGGCACAATATGAACAACGGGAAGGCTTGCTTTCACAGTTAAAAGCAACATTGCCTAAAGAGGTGTTGGCCGAAACTAAGGTGCAACAAGTATTGGCGCAAATGGAGGGATATTATGGCATTTGATAGCTTGTCAGAAAAACTGCAAGAAGCCTTTCAATCCTTAAAAGGGAAGGGCAAAATTACAGAAGATGATGTCAATCTTGCGTTGCGTCAGGTACGTACGGCTCTATTAGAAGCGGACGTTAACTTTATGGTAGCAAAGGACTTTGTTAAGTCCATTAAGGAAAAGGCCCTTGGTGAAGAGGTGTTCGGTTCCTTGAATCCAGCTCAAACGGTTATTAAAATCGTAAATGATGAATTAACAGCTCTCTTAGGTGGTACGCAAAGTCGTATCATGATTTCCAGCAAGCCTCCAACTATTATTATGCTCGTTGGTTTGCAAGGTGCTGGTAAAACTACAACTGCTGGTAAACTAGCTGTATACCTACGCAAACAAGGTAAGCGTCCGATGCTCGTAGCTGCCGACGTATATCGCCCAGCTGCGATTACTCAGTTGCAAGTAGTAGGTAAGCAAATTGATATTCCAGTATTTGCAGATGAAACACCTGGTGCGAATCCAGTAGATATTGCGCGTCGCGCCGTAGAGCAAAGCACACATATGCTGAAAGATGTTGTTATCATCGATACCGCAGGTCGTTTGGCTATAGACGAAGTCCTTATGGATGAATTGTCCAACATTAAAGCGGCTGTTCGCCCTCATGAAATTTTACTCGTTGTAGATTCCATGATCGGTCAAGATGCGGTAACAACAGCTCAAACCTTTAATGAAAAATTAGGCGTTGATGGTGTTATTCTTACTAAACTCGATGGTGATGCACGCGGTGGTGCCGCACTGTCTATCAAAGCCGTAACAGGCTTGCCAATCAAGTTCACTGGTGTGAGCGAAAAAATGGATGGTTTTGATGTATTCTATCCAGACCGCATGGCTTCTCGTATTCTCGACTTGGGCGACTTTAAAACATTGATTGAAAATGTACAAGGCGCTATCGATGAAGAAGAAGCTCGTGAAATGGCTAAGAAAATGGCAAAAAACAATTTCACCTTGGATGACTTCTTAAAACAGATGAATCAGGTGAGAAAGTTAGGGCCATTACAAAATATTATTGGCATGTTGCCAGGCATGGGGCAAATTAAGGATCAATTAAAGGACCTTGATTTGAATAGTAAAGAGGTGCGTCGTATTGAGGCTATCATTACATCCATGACGGCGGCAGAGCGAGAAAATCCAAGTATTCTTAATGGTTCTCGTCGCAAGCGTATTGCATTAGGTTCTGGTACACAGGTTCAAGATGTAAATCGCTTGTTGAAACAATTTGAAGAAGCGCGGAAGATGATGAAGCGCATGCAAGGTTTACGTGGCGGTAAGGGCGGCTTCCCTGGAATGCCTAAATTACCGTTTATGTAATACATGGGCAGGGGCGCTGAACTTGTCCATTTACATCAGTATAAGGAGGTGAATTTCACAATGTTAAAAATTCGTTTGACTCGTTTAGGTGCTAAAAAAGCTCCTTTCTACCGTATTGTAGTTGCTGACGCACGTGCTCCACGTGAAGGTCGTCCTGTTGACACAATTGGTCAATATGATGCTACTAAACAACCAGCTATCGTTAATGTAGACGAAGAAAAAGCTTTGGCTTGGTTAGCTAAAGGTGCTCAGCCTACTGACACTGTTCGCTCCTTGTTCAAAAAACAAGGCGTTATGCAAAAATTTGCAGACGCTAAAAAGTAATTAATAGAGAGGCATACTGTGATGATAGAATTAATTTCATTAATTGCGAAATCATTAGTGAAGCAGCCTGATGCCGTTTCTGTTACCATGGTCCAAAAGGGGAATGTTGAAGTTTACGAACTTCATGTAGCCCCAGAGGATATGGGCAAAGTCATCGGAAAGCAAGGTAGAATTGCAAAAGCGATTCGATCTGTGGTGAAAGCGGCGGCTATTAAAGAGAACAAAAAGATATCTGTTGATATTGTCTAAAAGGGAGTATTCCAATGGAAGAAATGACATTACGTGTCCCTGTAGCAGTAAAAGCAAAAGTAACAGACGACTTGAAAGCGAAAATTGTATCCGATCTTGAAACTCGCCTTGATATGGTAAATAAAGATTTGGAAGCAATTGAGTTTCAAGCCCAACGTATTTTAGCTGATGCAGCTAAAGTTGATGCTACAAGTCTTACTGCTATTCGTCAACAAATCGACGAAGAAAAAAATAAACGCTTGGCTTTCAAAGAAGAAGTAACAGCTAAATTGAAGGATGCTAAGGAGTTGTCTTTAGGAACTGAAATTCCTCAAGGTACATTAGAGCAAACAGTTACCGTTAAAATCGGAGATAATTTGGATGCCTTGATGGGCGCTGAAATCCTATTAGAAGACGGTAAGATCGTTGCGTTTCGTCAATAATGAAGCATAACGATTTCATCACAATAGGTGTTATCATCGCCCCGCACGGTGTGCGGGGTGATCTTCGTATTATGCCACAAACCGATTTTCCAGAACGGTTTATGCATATGGATGCCTGTTACATCGATGGTAAAGAATACCACGTTGCATCCGCACGATTTCACAAACAATTTGTTTTAGCATCTTTTAAGGAAATTCCTAATCGCAATACGGCTGAACTATTCACTAAGAAAGCAATTCAAGTTCGTCGTGAAGATTTAGTGGAATTGCCAGAAGGTCGTTACTATATTTTTGATATCATTGGTCTTGAGGTACAAGATACTATGGGTAACGTGCTTGGCACAGTTACTGATGTATTACAACCAGGTGCTAATGATGTCTATGTGGTCTCCAAAGATGGGGAACCAGATCAATTATTTGCAGCCATTGAAGAGGTCGTTAAAGACATCAATGTGAAAAATAAATTGATGATCGTAGATCCGCCTGAATGGATATAATCATTTGGGCGGTTTTGTTTTATCTACATATAGGTATATTATCGTAAAAGTTATATAATATAGCTATATATAGATAATACTAATGAGTTAATGTGAGTTAATAAGTACAGGGGACGGTATATGCGTATTGATATTGTATCTTTATTTCCAGAGTTTTTTGATGCGTTTTTTAATCATTCCATCATAAAACGAGCTATCGAGGCAAAACGTCTATCTGTAGATGTAACGAATCCTCGAGATTTTAGCCATAATAAGCATGGTCAAGTAGATGATACACCATATGGTGGTGGGGCTGGTATGCTCATGATGGCACCTCCTATTTTTGAAGCTGTAGAATCCGTTATTGCTCAATATGATAGTGATATTAATGATACTTATACCACAGATGAGATGTGTGATGAAATGAGTCTTATTGGTAATCCTAATGAAAGTATACGACGTCGTATTATCTTTATGGGACCTACAGGACAGCCTTTCACACAGGAGAAGGCTCGTGAATTGGCTAGCTATGATCAAGTGGTCCTTATTTGTGGTCATTATGAAGGTGTAGATTATCGCGTAGAGAAACATCTTGTAGATGAAACGATTTCTATTGGTGATTATGTATTGACCGGTGGTGAGTTGCCAGCTATGGTAGTTACTGATGCAGTGGCTCGCATGATACCTGGTGTATTAGGTGCGGCTAGTGGGGCACAAGAGGATTCTTTTTATGAGTCACTTTTAGAATGCCCACAATATACAAAACCACCAGAATTTAGAGGTTGGACTGTTCCAGATGTATTGCGTAGTGGTCATCATAAAAATATTGCCACATGGCGTCAAAAGGAAGCACTAAAAAGAACACGATTATTACGGCCTGACTTATTAGAACGACCATTAACAAAAGAGGAAGTTAAACTGTTAAAAGAAATTGTTGCAGAAGAGTCTAGGCTATGAAATTTAAGTGTTATGATGTTGTAGAGATTCTGGGAAAACGATATGTAGTCGGGGAGGTCATTTCTTATCAAGAGTTTATCGTTGATAAAACAATACGTTATGATCTTAATGATGAAAATTATAAAAAAGAACTAGGTGTTTCCAAAGGAGCTCAGTCTTGGACCGAATATGGTCTTATGCCCGTTAATGGGACGGATAAAAAATGGCTTACCATTGTAAACGGTGAAAAAGAATATTGCACTTTTTCTGAAACAGTTTTACGTTCAACCCCTCCTGCAGGATATAGACTACATGATAAAGGTATAGAACGTGTCGTAGCTGTGGAGGGGCAATCGAAGGCTAGAAGTGGCGACGAAGCAGATTATAAAGAATATAGATCAATTAAAAAGGATAAAACCTATGTATTCTTTATTGAGGACTGGCATGGTGGTTTGACGGATCAGGCTCAAGGTGAGCGGATTCGTTTGTCTGATGTACATCGACGGCGAGATCAGGCTGCTCAAGCAGTGAGTAAAAAGATTCGTAATGCAGCGAGGAGAAAAGAATGGACACGATTGGGTCTGAGTTGGGGAATCATTTTATTCTTTTTTGGATACTTGTTTATAGGAGATATGTCTTGGCATGAATTGCGTGATGAAGTAGGATTCCCATATACCATGGAAGAGCGCATTAAAGATTCCTATTATTATGAACCGCAAGGTACAAAAGACGGTTTGATGGTATATACGTCAAAGCAAGATCCAAATGCAACGGCTATCGATCTTATCGATGCTGTGTATGGCAAGGTTTATACCATTAAACAAGATACTAAGTCCCCTGAGCAGTGGATTGTCATTTATACGACTAAAGATGTATCTGTTATTAGTGTGGTTAATGGCACTACGTATGTTGAAGTGGGGCAATTAAAAAACTTGTCAGATTCGGAGGATAGGCGTATAGCGACTATTAGAAATGACAGTGAAATATTGTTACGATATGCGTATATGGTGGAGTTAAAGAATAAGCAGGGTCGTAAGACGTTATCAAATATAATAAAAGATTGATATAGTATTGATTTCAGTTGCGAAATCAAACGAAGGAATATTATATGTATGAACCAAGTAAGAATACTGTTTACATAGCCATAGCCTTTACATCTATAGCAGCTCTAGTAGGCGCTTATTCGTATTGGGACGATGTTAGCTATGCTCTATGTGATGTGGTCAAACCAGAATTAAATAATGGTGAAGTACGGCTCGTTGATGATGAAGGTAAAAGCTATACCTTGATTAATCACGGTGATGGAAAAGAAACTGCGCTCTATGATGATGCAGAAAAATCTGTTACCTTTCATCGTGATGAGAAAGGCAATATTATATGGGATGCAGGCTTAGCCAGTTTGATTCCAACTTTGGCGGTAGGTTACTATGCGTTCCATGGCTTTTCAGCTCCAACGGCATATATGGATGCACCCAGTATGACCTATCGTGCTACATCGCCACTTACATCTTTTGATGCAAATATAGGCACTAGCAAATCTAATAGTGCAAGAGTGGCTAGGACTATTAATGAGATGACTAGAAATCGTTACAATACTAAAACGAGTAGTCGGGCACATAGAATTGGTGAAAAGTATGGCTTTGGTAGTGTAGGGGCTCGAACTTCGAGCGGTGCCTCTTAATGAAAGGGTGAACAATGAAATCCTATATTGATGAGCTTGATAGAAATATATTTAATTTCGTGGAATATGAAGGGTATGATGATCGGTATCCGTCATTGTCTATGCAGGCCTTTTCATCCGACTTTTACGATGAAATTCGTCATGCTTCACGTAGATTATTTCAAATATTTTGTAAAGCTGCGAAAGTATTTCAAATGGCCCCAGATGATTTTGCACGAAACATGGATATGCCAGACAATTTAATTCCTTATTTACATAAGTCGAATGCCTTAGGGTTACCGACGTGGTTATCACGCTTTGATTTTGTTCTCGATGTAAATGGCAATTTGCGGATGGTAGAACTTAATGCAGATACGCCATGTTTTCTTATTGAAAGCTATTATGCCAATGAAGTTGCAGCTAATTATGTAGGACGAAAACATCCTAATATAGAATGCCGCAAAGAATTACATACATTTTTAAAGCGCATGTATGATGCTGTTTTATCTGCTAAGTATGGTAGAAACCAATATGAATCTATGCGGGCAAATAGAGAGAGCCTACCTAAGAATCCCTTTGTATTCTCTTGTTTTCATGATTATTTTGAAGACTACGGTACAACACAATTCCTTATGAAGGAATTAAAAACAGCCTGTCCTGAGGCAGACACGCGCTTCATATCCTTTTATGATATGAAGATTGATGATGAGGGCATTCCTTTAGAAGATGGTAGTCATGCGACTCTATTATATCGATTGCATCCCATGGAACTTTTGATTGATGAACAAACACCAGATAATGAACCTTTGGGTGAGATGTTTTTAGATCTTTACGAGGAGAATAGATTTGCTCTTTTTAATCCGCCAGAGGCAATTATTTTACAAAACAAATCATTTATGTCCTTAGTATATGCATTGTATTTAACAGAACAATTTTTTACGAAACCAGATCGAGATATCATCGAGCGTTATTTGGCACCATCCTATTTTGAAAATGATTTTTCCTTTCTTGATGATGGCCTTTATATTCAAAAGGAGATTTGGGGCCGTGAAGGACGACATGTACAAGTTGTTCAAAAGCGTGGTGATATATCTGAGCTTTACATGGAAAAGTTAGTTGATAACTATGACGATATTGTTTGTCGCGATAGTAAAAAGGTTATGTATCAAGACTTTATACAGCAGAAACGTTTTACTCATACAGTTGATTGTGGAGTGAAAGATGGATTTTTAACCTTATCCTGTTTTATGCTTGGTGATCAAGCTTCTGCGGTAGGATGCCGTTTTTCTCCGGAAGAGATAGCTGGTACAGAAGCATACTTTGTACCATTACTAATAGAGTAAGTGAAATACTATGGAATTTGTGGCTATATAGTATGTTAAACGAATGATAATAGGTTTACTTCGCAGCAGTTGTGGTTATGTCTATTTTAGCGAGGGTGCGTATGGAGTTTAATTGTTATGATGTCTTAGAGGTTCATGGCAGCCGCTATGTAATCACTGAGAAAATTAAATACATAGAGATTATTCCAAAAGCAGATAAGGAACAATCCTATAGGGGCCAGCCGTCTATGACAAAATCACCAGGTGATTATTGGCATGAATATGGACTAGAGGCTGTTGAGGGAATCGATAAAATATGGTTAACCATTGAGTACAATGATAATGAATGGTGTACCGTATCTAGAACATCCTTTCATACACGGCCGGGGAAAGATTTTACATTACATCAAATCGGCTTAGAAAAGGTTGTCGATGTGGATGGTGAAAGTGGTGCCTCCGTAGGGGACCGCGCAGGATATAGAGAATATCAGCTACCTTGTGAAGGTGGTGCTAGTGTATTCTTTGAAGAAGAGTGGTTTGAAGGTAAAAAAATGTTTGCCGAAGGATCACGAGTACCCTTGGTGAACATTCGTCTTTGTAATGATGCAGCCGCTCAAGCTATTAAGCAAAAGATGCGTAACAAATCAATGAAAAAGAGGTTTGGATCTATTGCTGTTGGTGTGGGGTATGGTGTACTATTTTTACTATTTCTATTTTGGTCGGACAATGATTTGTCTTGGCATAGTATACGCGCTATGTTTGGAGTGCCTTACACGGCAAAAGAACATATGCATGACACATCTGCATATTATACAAAAACAGATTCGGATAGCGACTATGTATACACGTCTACACTAGATCCTGTTAGTACCGCATTAGACTTGATTGATTCTGTGAATGGTGATATTAAGAATGAGCGGGATAACTTAGAAGAGGGACATGAAGTTATTGTATTTTATTCTGGGGACTTGGTGTATCTCATCACTAATACGGATGGACAAACTAGGGTTAAGGTATGTGAACAATCAAAATTAACACAAGAGGATTGGAAAATTATTGATCGTACATTAATCAGCTCTCATATACTCGATAACTATGCGACCATGGTTCGACTAGGGGATAATACGGGACGCGAACGATTGTATCCTACCAGCAACTCTAACAACACATCCAATACAAAATTATATTATTAGGAGGCTTATTATGATTTATATACCAGATGTATTATTGACAATTTTTTATGCTTGTTTTGGCATTATGCTGATGTTGACAGCGAACACGGTTATCGATTTCTTCGTGCCTGGAAAATTTAGTGAAGAAATTAAGCGCGGTAACTGTGCTGTGGCGTGGCTTTCAGCGGGATCATTTATCGGTATCGGTGAAATTTTGCGCGCTGTTATCATGTCACCAGCCGTGACTACGGCTGATACGTCCTTGTTACATGGTATCGTAGCCAGTGTTATATATGCTGTGCTTGGTATTATATTATTTGTGATAGGCTATATGTTTATCAATATTTGGCATCGTAAATATAAATTATCCGAAGAAATTATGCGTGGTAATACAGCGGCTGGTATTCTTGTATTTGGCATTTTCGTTGGTCTTGCTCTTGTTATTAGCGGTGCTGTGCACTAAGGGAGCGTTTTATGTATAAGCCAAGTAAGAAAACCATATACCTTACAGGTGCTTTCGCCGCAGTTGCTGGTCTTGTAGGTGTATATTCCTACTGGAATGATATCTCCTATGCTGTGTGCGACAAGGTTTATCCAGAGGCAAATGAGGGGGAGGTTCGATTAAAGGATAGTCAAGGAAATCGGTATTCTCTTTTAAACCATGGCGATGGAAAAGAAACAGCCTTGTATGACGATAATCGTTCAGTTACCTTTCACCGTGATAATGGTGGAAACTTAGTGTGGGATGCTGGTTTGGCAAGTTTGTTACCAACTATTGCAGCTGGGTATTATATGTTTCATGGGTTTAATCCTCCTACGGCACGTATGGATGGACGAACTATGACGTATCGCACGGTATCGCCATTAAAACCGTATGAACAACCTAATGAATATACGTCATCAGGATCAACTATACATGGCTATGGAGGTGGAAGAAGCTTTCGTAGTTATGAGAATAATAGAAGTAAGAAAGCATCATCTATAGGGCAAAAGTCTGGCTTTGGCAGTGCTGGTGCACGGTCTAGTGCTTCATAATGGATGCGATGACACTATATGTTGATGGCAGTTGTTTAGAAATCAGGAGATTTAGCATTGGCAAATTTATATATTGGGCTCGTTCATTATCCGATTATGAATAAGCATAAAGATGTGATAACGACGGCCATTACCAATTATGATATTCACGATATTGCACGCGCATCTATCACCTATGATGTATCTAAATATTTTGTGATTCATAATATACCGGCTCAACGAGAATTAGCAGCTACCATTATGGAACATTGGAAGTCAGGCTTTGGTAGTACCTATAATCCGGACAGAAAAGATGCTTTCACAGGCGTTGAACTCGTTAATTCTATCGCTGTTGCGGTGCGTACTATCGAGGAATTGGAAGGGGTAAAACCTATCGTAGCAACTACCGATGCTAGAACTTATGATAATACAATTTCCTATGCACGGATGCGCGAACATCTTGAAAATGAGGGGCGCCCTGTGTTAGTATTATTTGGTACCGGTTATGGTATGACAAAAGAAACGATGGAAAGCTTTGACTATATTTTAGAACCTATATATGGCCATGGTGAATACAATCATTTATCCGTGCGTAGTGCCGTATCAATCATCTTAGATCGGCTGCGGGGCGAAGCATGGTGGAATAAATAGGAGGCGTCTATGTCAGGACATTCTAAATGGGCAAATATTAAACATAAAAAAGGTAAAACCGATGCATTAAAAGCTAAATTGGCTACAAAAATCGGTCGTGAAATTACCGTTGCAGCACGCATGGGTGGTGCAGATCCAACTGGTAATATGCGTTTGAAATTGGCTTTACAAAAAGCTCGTGAAAACAATATTCCTAAGGATAATATTCAACGTGCTATCGACAAGGGCGTTGGCGCTACCGATATGAACGCATATGAAGAAATCGTATATGAAGGTTATGGTCCTGCCGGTGTTGCCGTTACTGTAGAGGTTATGACGGATAATCGTAATCGCGCGGCTGCTGATGTGCGTCATGCCTTCTCTAAACAAGGTGGCAACCTTGGTGAAAGCGGTTGTGTAGGCTGGATGTTTAAATCTAAAGGTGTATTCGTTATCGATAAAGAGGGTCATGATGAAGACGAAGTGACAATGCTCGCTCTCGAAGCTGGTGCAGAAGATCTTAAGTCTGAAGATGATGTGTTTGAAATTTATACAACACCAGAGGATTTTGATGCTGTAGAAGCAGCGCTTGCTGATGCGGGTATCGAAACTGTAGTAGCTAAAATTACAATGGTTCCAGATACAACGATTGAGTTAGCTGGTGATGATGCTGTAAAAATGCAGAAAATGCTTGACGTATTGGATGATCTTGATGATGTACAAAACGTATATCACAACGGTATTTTGCCAGACGATGAAGAATAAATAAACAGGGGCACTCTATGGGTGCTCCTTTTCTATTGATGAATTAAATTAGAAAGATATGTAAAAGTTAAGAAAAGTAATAGATTTCTTATATTAATTATACGGGAATTCATGAATTTCGATGTGATATTGTGCTATAATAATATAGATTATGTAATGGAGGTAGGCGATAGCTTATCTCATTTTTAAACTAAGGGGGTTGGGGTGCGCATTATAGGAATTGACCCAGGCACGGCTATATGCGGATACGGCATTATTGACGTGAAGGGCAGCAAACTAACACCAGTAGCCTATGGGGCTATTACAACTCCTAAGGAATTAACTGATTCACAGCGATTGGAAATTCTATTTAATGATCTTAGCGATCTTTTAGAGGAATACAAGCCAGATAAGTTTGGAGTAGAGGAATTATTCTTTAACCGCAATGTAACGACAGCCATTAAGGTTGGACAAGCACGAGGGGTCATCTTATTGGCCGCCGAGCAACAGCGTATTCCACTCTATGAATATACGCCGCTACAAATCAAGCAAGCGGTCACTGGTTATGGCAAGGCTGATAAGAATCAGGTCATTTATATGACGATGAATATTTTGGGGATTCGTGAGAAAATCAAGCCCGATGATACAGCAGATGCATTGGCAGTTGCTATCTGTACGGCTCATAGTTCTCACAATGATAGATTGAAGAGGTTGGTATAATGATAGGGTATGTACGGGGCATCGTAACACATCTCTTTAAAGAGTCTTGTTATGTAGATGTACATGGCGTAGGGTATCGCGTATATGTGCCGACCACTACGCGTCAACAATTGATAGAAGGTCGTGAGGTGACGCTATTCACGTATCTTAATGTACGAGAAGATGCGATGCAACTCTACGGCTTTTGGACGGAAGAGGAATATGAGTTGTTTATACTTCTTATTTCTGTTTCCGGCATCGGTCCCAAGGTGGGGCTTGGCATCTTGTCTGGTATGACGCCAGAGGCTTTCAAATTAGCAGTTATCAATGGACAGGTGCAACAATTAACTAAGTTACCTGGCATTGGTAAGAAGTCTGCAGAGCGACTTGTTTTAGAACTGAAGGATAAGATTGCTAAGATGACACATATTTCTGCAGAATCACCTGCGGCTATTCAGCCTATTGGCGTCATTGCTAGTGGTGCCGCAGGGGAGGCTATTGAAGCTCTCGTATCATTAGGATACTCCGAGCGAGATGTGGCTGATATTGTTGAGTCTTTAGATGATGGTAAGCGCGATGTATCTGAGTTGATTAAAGTCAGCTTGATTGAGCTTGGGAAAGGACGATAAGGATGAATGAAGAAGTACGCCTTGTCGGCAATGGCGAGCACGAAGAGGATATATGGCAATATAGCCTTCGACCTAAGTTCTTTAATGAGTATGTAGGGCAAGAAGAGGCTAAAGGCAATCTAAATGTGTATATTCAGGCTGCAAAGCAACGTGGTGAAGCATTGGATCACGTTTTGCTCTATGGGCCTCCAGGTCTTGGTAAGACTACATTAGCAGGGATTATTGCGAATGAATTGGGTGTTAATTTTCGCATAACTTCTGGTCCTGCTATTGAAAAGTCTGGTGATTTGGCTGCGATTTTAACAAATTTAGATGATCATGATGTATTATTTATCGATGAGATTCATCGCTTGTCCCGTAGCGTAGAGGAAGTGTTGTACTCTGCCATGGAGGACTATGCTATTGATATTATCATCGGTAAGGGACCAAGTGCTCGAACTGTACGCATTGACTTGCCAAAATTTACTTTGGTAGGTGCCACTACTCGAGCGGGTGCTTTGGCGGCACCGTTACGGGACCGATTTGGTATTATTAATCGGTTGGAATATTATAAACAACCAGAGCTAGAATTTATTGTGACTCGAGCCGCAGAAATACTTAATATTGGTATTGTGTCGACTGGGGCAAGCGAAATTGCACGTCGTTCACGAGGAACACCGCGTATCGCAAACCGTCTGCTTAAACGGGTACGCGATTTTGCACAAGTCATTGGTGATGGGGTTATCACTCAAGAAATTGCAGATGAAGCATTACAACGTTTATATGTAGACAAAATGGGACTTGATCGAATCGATCGACGTGTGTTGGAATGTATTATTGAAAAATATGATGGCGGTCCTGTAGGGATTGATACCATTGCGGCGGCCATCAGCGAAGAGAGAGATACCATCGAAGATGTGTATGAACCATATTTGATGCAATTAGGATTTTTAGGACGCACACCGCGTGGGAGGGTGGCTACTAAATTGGCCTATGAGCATTTAGGTATTTCACAGACAGGGAAATAACAATGAAAACGAAACGATTACAATTGATGATAATGGCCACTTTATTTTTAGGTGTAAACATTGGTGGTGCTTCTGTAGCACATGGAGCGACGCTGCAAAATAAAAGTGCAGTGGTAACGAAAAAGCCAACGCCAAAATCAACAGTATCTAATACAACTGTATCGAAAGTAAATACGACGAAGAAATCTAGTTTTCGTCCACTTGCTACTAAACCAGTTGCAAAGCCGGTCGCAACAACTAAAACGGTTTCTAAGTCAACTGCTACATCTACGGTGGTTAAACCTAGTGCAAAACCGGTTAATGTAGCAAAGCCTGCTACAGCTACAAAGTCGGTAACGACGGCTAAACCAGTTAGTGCAACAAAATCAACTAGTACTGCGAAATCTAGTACTAATGCAACAGCTACGAAATCAGCTACTACAGGTAAAGCTACAACGGCTACAAAACCTGCGGCTTCTGCTGCTGCAAAGCCAGCTACTAAACCTGCAGTTACTGGTGATAAGCCTGTAGCACAAAAAAGAGCTACTGAAAAAACTGCTACTAAAAAGGTAGTAAAAACAACGGATGCGAATAGCATTCAAGCCAATACAGCAGTTATTACTCGCAACAAAGTGGGCTCCGTAGTGACGCCTGCCACAGAACGCAAAGAAAACATGCCAAATGTACGTGTTCTACTAGGTAGTCGTAGCTCCGATGCTACTGTTACATCTACAGCCAACATGGTTGTATTGAACAGCGGTAATGGTCAAGTTAGCACAATCAGTGCTAATCGTGGTACATCTATTGGCGTTCGCGCCGGCAAGATTGCTGTAAATGGAAAGGCTATTGATAGTGTGGTTACATTGAAGCCTGCGAATAGCGATGCACCATTCTTGTTCGAAGGTAAAGGTTATCGTGGCGGTTTAACATTACGTGCCAATAATGGAACCATGATGGTCATTAATTCTGTGCCCCTTGAGGATTACCTGTATGGTGTTGTCCCACAAGAGGTAGTACCGTCTTGGCCGGCTGCTGCATTAGAGGCACAAGCTGTAGCAGCTCGTACTTATGCTCTTCATACGATGGAACAAAATAAAGGTAAATTCTACGATGTGAGTAATTCCACGGATCATCAAGTATACAGTGGTGTGAGTGGTGAATCTCAAGCTACCACAAATGCGGTAAATAAAACTAAAGGCGTAGTTATGCTTTATGATCAACGCCCTATTAATGCCTTATTCCATTCTGATGGCGGTGGCTATACAGAGGATAGTGTAAATGTTTGGGGAAGTGATGTGCCATACTTGAAAGGGGTAAAAGACTTTAGTACTGGTACATCTACATCGAATTGGACTGTTACTACCTCTCGTCAAGCTCTTGAAAGTAAGCTTAATGCGGCAAGCAAAGGGGTAGGTAAATTGAAGAGCATTCAGTTGACCCCTCTTGGTAAACCAGGGCAACAAACATCTGACCGCGGTGTATCTGGTCGCATCAAGAGTGCAACTTTCATAGGCACCTCTGGAAAAACTACTGTAGACGGTGATGCATTGCGTAGTATTTTAGGTTTAAAATCTACACTATTTGATTTCTACGTAAATCATAATCCTGCTAAAGGTACGGGTAAGGCCTATCATAGCTTTACTGGAAAGAATGATACTGTCTATATTAAAGGCCACGGTTGGGGACATGGTCTTGGTATGTCTCAATGGGGCGCTGCAGAAATGGCAAAGCGTGCTAACCCTGGAGATACAAATTATTACCAAACTATTTTGCGTCACTACTATAGTGGCATTACATTGAAGAAAATGTATTAATAAGGATAACGATGAAAGTTACAGATTTTGATTATGAATTGCCAGAGGAACTGATTGCTCAACATCCCATAGAGCCTCGTGATACAGCACGGCTTTTAACCTTGGATAAGGTAAGTGGTAAAGTTAGTCATAAAGAGCATTTTTACGATTTGCTTGAAGAACTTCACGAAGGTGATGTACTCGTATTTAATAATACGAAGGTTATCCCTGCGAGATTATATGGTCATCGGCAAGGCTCTGGTGGTAAAGTAGAGGTACTACTACTCACACCATGTGGTAAAAACCGTTGGGAATGCCTTGTTAAACCTGGTAAAAAGTGCCCTGTTGGTCAAGTTATTGAGTTTGATGACCGCTTGAGAGGGATTGTGATTGATAAGACTGAATTTGGAGGTCGTATCATTGAGTTCACTTGCAATGGTGTATTTGATGATATCATTCAAGAGATTGGTGAAATGCCATTACCTCCATATATTCATGAAAAACTAGAAGATAAAGATCGTTATCAAACGGTATATGCTAAGGAGAAAGGCTCTGCTGCGGCACCAACTGCAGGACTTCACTTTACACCTGACCTCTTAGAAAAGATTAAAGCTAAAGGTGTAGAGCTTGAGTTTGTAACCTTGCACGTTGGATTAGGTACCTTTAGACCTGTGTCGGCAGAGACTATTGAAGATCATGAGATGCATAGTGAGTTCTTCGTTGTATCTCAAGAAACCGCTGACCGTATTAATGCAGCTAAGAGAAACGGACGCCGTATTATTGCGGTAGGTACTACATCTGTACGTACACTCGAGTCTGCTACGAATGATGATGGTGTATTACAAGGTATGAGTGGTTGGACTCAAATTTTTATCTATCCTGGCTATAAATTTAAGATGATTGATGCATTGGTAACGAATTTTCACTTGCCTCAATCTACATTGTTAATGTTGATTAGTGCACTAGCTGGTCGTGAACACTGTTTGGCGGCCTACGAAGAAGCTGTTAAAGAACGTTATCGTTTCTTTAGCTTCGGCGATGCTATGTTTATACGTTAGGAGGGACTATGCCGAGTATTACTTATGAATTACAAAAGACATGTCCTCATACGGGGGCACGGGCAGGTTTATTGCATACGCCACATGGTACCTTTCAAACACCGATGTTTATGCCTGTAGGCACGCAAGCGACAGTTAAAACTATGACACCAGAAGAACTAAAGGCTATGGGTTCTCAAGTTATTTTGAGTAATACCTATCATTTATTTCTTCGCCCAGGGCCGGAGCTTATAGAAGAGGCTGGGGGCCTACATAAATTTATGAATTGGGATCAAGCGATTCTTACTGATAGTGGTGGATTCCAAGTATTTAGTTTAGGCGATATGCGCAAAATTACTGAGGATGGTGTTACATTTAGATCCCACATTGATGGATCAAAACAGTTTCTATCTCCTGAAGTGGCTACAAAGGTACAAGAACAATTAGGTTCTGATATTGCGATGGCTTTTGACGAATGTATTCCGTATCCTGCCGATCATGATTATGCGAAGCGTTCTACAGCGCGTACCACACGTTGGGCTCATCGTTGCCAAGAGGCTCGTAAGGCTCATGACCGCCAAGGTATGTTTGGTATTGTTCAAGGTGGTATGTACAAAGATTTACGCAAACAAAGTGCGGAAGAGCTTGTAGCTATGGACTTTGAAGGGTATAGTGTCGGTGGTTTATCCGTAGGGGAACCTCATGATTTAATGAATGAAATCCTTGAATATACAACCCCATTATTACCGATAAATAAAGCTCGCTATTTAATGGGGGTTGGTACTGCGGACTGTCTTGTAGAAGGTGTTGCACGTGGAGTTGATATGTTTGATTGTGTATATCCAACTCGTGTTGCTAGAAATGGGATGGCCATGACCTGGAATGGTCGTCTTAATATTCGAAATGCTCAGTTTTCTCGTGATTGGGGGCCATTAGAAGAAGGGTGCCAATGTTATACATGCAAAAACTATTCTCGCGCTTATATTCGTCATTTGTATAAGGCGGAAGAAATTTTGGCGTTACGTCTTGTAACGTATCATAATCTCTACTTCTTGTTAGAGTTTATGCGTCAAATGAGACAATCTATTCTAGAAGATCGGTTCCCACAATTTAGAATGCAATTCTGGGATAGCTTTAAAAAATAGTAATTAAGTCTAGTCAAATTTATATTAGGTGGCTATACTAGAAAAGAAATACATATTTATTAATCTAGGAGGATAACATGGGAGATATTCAACAAATCTTGCAAACTAGCTGGCCTATTTTGTTAATGGTAGTGATTTTTTACTTTTTATTGTGGCGTCCACAAAAGAAACAACAAAAAGAGCGCGCTAACTTGTTAGGTAGCTTAAAAAAAGGCCAAAAAATTGTTACTATTGGTGGTATTTACGGCGAAATTGTTGAACTTGATGACGAAAAAGTCAAAGTACAGGTATCTGAAAAAGTTGAATTAACATTTGCTCGTACAGCAGTTGCTAACGTACTGTCTAAGAAAAACAAGGAAGAAAAATAATGAATACAAAGGAAGCAGTGCGCCAGGCGTGTAAGTCTCAGCGCGCTGCTTTATCCATTGCTGATTGTAGGCAGTGGACGTCGATGTTGACGAATCAAATCGTCAATAGTCCTGAGTATACATCGGCAAAAAATATTATGGCCTATTTGGCGATGCCCAAAGAGGCCGATTTAGACGATGTGATTCGTCATGCTTTAGAACATGGTAAATCCGTATACGTTCCAGTATGTACCGATAAGACGACTATGATTGCAGTTCGTCTTAAGTCTCTAGAATCTATTACTCGGGGTGTGTTAAATATACGCATTCCCTCTGAGCCATATGATATTATTGATCCACATGACTTGGATTTGATTTTAGTGCCTGGTGCTGGCTTTGACCGTCAAGGTGGTCGTATGGGGATGGGGAATGGGTATTATGATCGATTTCTCAAGGAACTTTTACCAAGTACATTTATGGGCGTATGTTGGGCGGTACAATTATGGGATACACTAATCCCGATGGATGAGTTAGACCAACGGATGAGTAAAATCGTGACAGAGCAAGGCGTTATACATTGTGTATAGCAGAAGGGAGCAACTATTTTGAACGGTAAAGCTATTATCAAGTTTTTAGTAGTCATTGCTGTCATCATTGGTACCTTTGCGTATTGTATTCAACCTTTAGCAGGTTCTTTGAAACAAGGCCTTGATTTACAAGGTGGTACGCATATTGTATTGGAAGCAGAAGATTCTGCGACTGGTACAGCTGACAATGATGCAGTAGAACGGGCAAAGCAAATCTTAGAGCGCCGTATTAATGAAATGGGTTTGTCTGAACCATTGGTACAACGTGAAGGGGCTCGTCGTATTATCATTGAATTGCCAGGTGTAAAAGATCCTGACGAAGCGATTAAACGTATCGGTAAAACAGCGGTCTTGGAATTTAAAAACGACCAAGGTCAAACCGTTATGACTGGTGATGATTTAAAAGATGCGAAAGAAGAGTTAGGTCAAAATAAACAACCACTCGTTGCTATTGAATTAAGCGATGAAGGGGCTAAGAAATTTGCTGATTTAACATCTAAAAATATTGGTCGTCGTATTGCCATTACATTGGATGGTAAAGAATTGACTAATCCTGTAGTACAACAAGCAATTACAGGTGGTAAAGCCACTATCTCTGGTAGTCAAAGTTTAGAAGAAGCTAAAGACTTGGCTATTTTATTACGTTCCGGTGCATTGCCTGTTAAAATTAATGTATTGGAAGTGCGTACAGTAGGTCCTTCTTTGGGGCAAGACTCCAAGGATAAATCTGTTATAGCCTTCAGTGCCGGTATTGCAATGATCATGATTTTCTTGGTTATTTTATATCGTTTTTCTGGCATCGTAGCTAATATAGCGTTACTTGTATATGTTATGCTCTTATTACTCGTGTTGGGCAAGGGCTTTAATGCGACTATGACATTGCCAGGTATTGCTGGTATTATCTTATCCATGGGTGTTGCAGTAGATGCGAATATTCTAATCTTTGAACGTTTCAAGGAAGAGGTATTTTCCGGTAAATCTATGCGGGTTGCTATGGAAGCAGGTTTTAGCCGTGCGTTATCCACAATTACTGATGCAAACGTATCCGTTATCATTACAGCTGGTATCTTAACTATTTTAGGATCTGGTCCTGTAAAAGGCTTTGCTATCAGCTTAGGTGTAGGTGTTGTGGTAAGTATGTTCACAGCGATTACTGTGAGTCATTTCTTATTGCGCTTATTAATCGATTGTAACTTTACAAACCATCCATTCTGGTTTGGTGCGAATATTTCTCCAAGCACAAGTGCTGACGCATTTGCACCTAAATCTTTGAAAGGAGGTAAACGCAAATGACATTAGACGTAATTAAACATCATCGTTGGTGGTTTGCTATTTCCTCCACACTCGTTATTATCAGCTTAATTTCCATATTTACTAAAGGGTTTAACTTTGGTATTGATTATACTGGTGGTACTATTGTTGAAGTTGTATTTGATCAACCTGTAGAGGTTAGTCAAGTTCGTGACGTTCTAAAAGAATATAATCTTGAAAATGCACAAATTCAGCTTTCCGGTGATACTACTGGTGATACAGCTGGCGAAGACGTAATGATTCGTACACGTAATCTTGAGTCTAGTGAAAGTGCAGCTGTTGTTGATTCTTTGACTAAATTTATTGGTAACAATACAGTTAAACGTATTGAAACTGTAGGTGCTGTAATTGGCTCTGAAGTTACAGAACATGCGTTATTAAATCTTGTTATAGCATTCGCAGCATTAGCTCTATATATTTCTTATCGTTTTGAATATAAGGTTGCCATTTCTGCTTTAGTTGCCATTTTCCATGACTTGATTATGGTTCTTGGTGTTTTCTCTTATTTCCAACTAGAAATTGATGCATCCTTCTTAGCTGCCATTCTTACGGTTGTAGGGTACTCTATGAATGAATCCGTAGTAATCTTTGACCGTGTTCGAGAAAATACGCATACTCACAAACGTTCTGATACATTTGCAGATCTTGCGAATGCATCTATTACACAAAGTATTCATCGTAGTTTCTATACATTGGCAACAGTTATGTTTGCCTGTGTATCCCTTTATTTATTTGGTGGAGATACTACAAAGAACTTTGCTCTTTGTATGATTATTGGCTTTGCTAGCGGTGCGTACTCCTCTATCTGTGTAGCTACATCCTTGTGGGTTATGTGGAAGAGCCGCAATAAAAATGACGTACGTAATCAATAATAAGTTATAAATTATTATTGTGTTAATGATTAAAGTACAAGAACCTCTCTTGATTTATTTCTGAGAGGTTCTTTTATTTTGCCATCTTTTATTATGTAAAACGGTATAGGTATATTACAGATAATATTCATTTTTAACTATACAAAATTTAAAGAGGCTTGTTCTTGAATTCGATAAGATAGAGGCGTAAAATGGCTAGGTGACACGATATAAAAGGAGATACAAATATGGATTCAAATATGGATTCAAATAGATTATGGAGCCCTGCTTTTACTAATTATGGTATTAGTAGTGGTATTTTATATATGACTCAATATGTTCTCGTAGCGGCATTGCCAATTGTAATCACGTCTGAACTGAGTGGCAGCGATCTTGATGCGGGCTTAGCAATGACATATTTTCAAATTGGTACAATTTTATGTAGGATTTTTGCAGGACGATTAATAGATGGTTTTAATAAGCGTATTGTTCTATTAATATCAACAGCCTTGTTTTTCATTATTATGGGATTATTTAATTTTACTACCTCCTTAGAGGCTGTTTTTGTACTACGTGGGTTACATGGTGTTGTGTTTGCCCTTGGAACAACTGTGATGGCTACTTTAGCAGTATTAGTATTGCCTCCTAATCGAAAAGGTGAGGGGGTTAATATGTTTGCTATCTTTTCAAATATAGCAATGGTTTTAGGACCTGCTATCGGTCTATATGCTTTATCGTTATACGGTAGTATGGCATTGTATATATTTTTAACGGTTATGACTGGATTGGCCATGGTCTTAAGTAATATTATTCCCCTATCAAAGGAGTTAACATTACCTAAACAATCAAAATATAAAGGTTGGCATATTTCCCAGTTTATAGAAAATAAAAGTTTACCTTGGGCTTTAATGGGCTTATTTATCGGTTTTACTTACTCTGGTGTTTTAGTTTTTATACCTATAGAACTTAATAGCATGGGGGCAGGAATATGGGGAAGTGCTTTCTTTGCTATTTTTGCGTTGATGATTATTATTAGTCGGCCTATAGTAGGAAAAATATATGCTCGATATGGTTCAAAAATTATTATCTATACAGGATTAGGATTATTTATATTAGGCTTATTTGCATTGGGATTAGCTATAACACCATTAGCTATTCTATTCACCGCTCCATTGTTGGGGTTAGGCTATGGTGCAGCACAACCTGCATTCCAAGCGTTAGCTATACAATCAGCTCCTATTGAGCGTGCGGGTGTATCAACAGCAACTTATTTTCTAGCCTTAGATATAAGTGTCGGTGCTGGATCGGTTATACTTGCAGTATTAGCTAGTGCGTGGGGCTATCAATATTTATATATGTTCACTGCATTGGTTATGGTGATAGCACTTGCTTTGTATCATATATGGGTAAAAAGATATACTCCTTTAGAACTATAGATATTTTAAGGTAAAAATTGGGTAAAGAAGTATTTAACAAGTTAAAATGGATTTTAATGAGATATTATATATAGAATGTTAAAAAAATGATGAAAGTAAGATGAAAATGATAAGGTAGCAATTTTATATATTGACGTTTATTATATTTATGCTATACTAATACAAGTCATTAGGACACAGCTCAAATGATAAGTATAAAAAACTTCTTAAAAGTTAAAAAAAGCACTTGACGTAATGAGCTTAACTTGATAGAATAATCAAGTCGCCAGTTGATGAAACACTTCGACGAAAGAATGTGTAGACTGGCACAGATCTTTGAAAACTGAACAATGATAGGTAATCAATCGAAATGATTGAAC
>NZ_CAUVFT010000016.1:0-49433 GCF_963551295.1 uncultured Veillonella sp. | reverse complement strand
AGCTGACTGGTACTAATCGATCGAGGGCTTTACTTAAGCAGCGTAACCAACTTGAAGGAGCAACGCGACGCACAAGTTGCGTGGAGTCGCTTACGTCGAAACGTCAGATTTCACGATGTGAAATCTACAGGCTTCGACGCAATCCTCCAGACGTGTACTTTGAGTATGGGACGCAACATACAACAAAACATTAAGCAGAATGTGCAACAAATATATATACTTCTATGTGGTTTTCAGAGTACAAACTCTGACAGATTCAGTGGCGATGGCTATGAGGATCCACCTGTTCCCATCTCGAACACAGTAGTTAAGCTCATAAACGCCGAAAGTACTTGGCTGGAGACGGCCTGGGAGGATAGGAAGCCGCTGATTGACGTAAAGGCACACCTGAGGGTGTGTCTTTTTTTGTGTATGGCTTTCTATCCTCCCAGGGTACCTGGTGAGCAGGGCAGTAGAAGATGGAGAAGCGAAGCGACGACAGATTCACTGCATCGCTTAGTTCGGAGCGTAAGATGGCCATGTAGCTATGCTACATAAGGCCATCCACAGCGACGAACACCCAGTATCCTGGAGGGAAGAGCCGTACATAAGAACTTGCTGATTGACTAAAAGAAAAAGGTCTACCTAAAGGTAGGCCTTTTTCTTTTTGCTAGTCTTCGACTAGCATACCTGCTAGAACCGTCTTCAGCCAAGGTTGTATTGTAGTACCTATGGTAGAGTCTGTATAGAAAACATAGAAAAGTTAGAGGGTATTATAGCAAAATATTTTTATAACATTGTTTAAAGATAAACCAATATTTTGCTTATCAGAATAATTAAATGGTATAATAAATAAAATGGAGGTAGTAATATGTTAATTAATTTTACTGTTTCAGGATTTTCATCCATAAAAGAAAAGCAAGAGTTAACTTTATGTGCTTTTAATAAGCAACGTATTAAAAATACTCGTTATGAGGATAATTATATTCTGGATAGTTTTAATCGAGCTACTAAATCTACCGTGATTTTTGGTAATAATGCAGTTGGTAAAACTAATATTTTATATGCAATTCATAGTTTGTTGGAAATGATTTGTACGGGGCGTTTACTTTCGAATTTAAAACTATTTAATTTTCAATCTGAATATATTTCGTATGAGATTGTTATAGAGACTAATGAAAAAATTATGTATACTTACGCTCTTGCTATTAATAGGGGAGAAGAAGTTGTATCTGAACAATTAAAACGAAATAATACAATTATATATGATTATAAAGAGTCTAAGTTAAGAAGCACTTTTCTTGATGAAAAAATTCTTGATATATATTCAATAACTTCTACATCTACAATTTTGTCAAAGATAAAAGATTTTATTAAGGATATTTATGATGAGTTTCTTACAAGTGTTATAGATATTATAGTAGTTCATGATTCATTTATTAATGTTGCCCTTAAAAATTTTGAACTTAACTATAATAAAAATGATAAATTAATAATTGAAAAAAATAAAAAATTAGTTCAATTAATTTTAGCTCAAGTTGATTCGACTATTACTGATATTGAATTTGTTGAGCGAACTAATGAAGAAGGAGAATTAAGATATGGCTTAATTATTTGCAGAAATATTGGAAATAATGAAGTAGCTAAATATTCTTTTGCATTTGAATCTAATGGTGTAAAGAAGATTAGTGCGATTATTATATCGTTATTAAAAGTATATATGGGGAAAACAATTATTATTGATGAGTTAGATTCCTCTATTAGTACTCGATCATTAATTCTTTTATTCAATAAAATAATTAATACATCACAAAATAAAAATGGACAATTAATAGTTACTACACATAACCTTAATCTTTTTGACCTAACTTTTTTTGCTCCTGAACAGTTATATGTAGTTTATAAGGATGAAAATTTAACAACAAAAATTAATTCTCTTGCAGATTTTAAATTGCGTAGTAATAAAAAAAATTTGGCAAGTGAATTTCTTAAGGGACAATTTGAGGGATAAAAATATGAGTAGAGTTAGACGTGCGCCAAAACAGTTAAGAAGTAGTGTAAAAATTCATATACTATGTGAAGGTGAAACAGAAGAAGCTCATCTTGGAAAAATATTATCTTCATATAGAAATGTTTCTATTGAATGTTTCGGCGGTGGGGGATATGGCCGTGCAGAATCAGAATTTGATAGGAATAGTCCTTTATATAGTGTTATTCTTATAGTAATGGATTTAGATAAAGCTCAACAAAAGACTGCTAATAGGCGTTTATTAAATCATCTAATCGATAAAATTCAAAAAAATGATAAGCGTCACTGTCTCTTCTTAACTGCACCTGATATTGAATATTGGGTGGCCTGTTGTATTAATAAACCTGATAAGTATCGGTTAGAAGATTTGGAGAGTATGGGATATAGAAAAGGATCTACTGTGAATGATTTTTTTAGGCAACAACATGGTTCATATGAGAATGCTTTAGCTATTGTAAATTCAACAAATGTATATTATTGCAAACCTTATCCAGGTGCTAATGTTTCATTAAAACCTGAGTACTTAATGCATAATCAAAGTAATCTAGCATCATTAATAAATTATATAAACTTATTAAATCAATAGTATTATAATATATAAATTTTCTGAAAGTCCCTATAATGGTGGATTTATTTTAATCTACTATTATAGGGGCAATTTTTATGTTTAATTCTATTTATAAGTATACTATTTCTGTAAATTTGAGGTTACCTATCTATAATTAGCATTTATCAACGTGCTTTGAGATACGTAATGTTCTTATAGATATGGTATACTTAAGTTTATACTATATTTTCATAGGAGGTCTTATGACTAAAAAAATTGCAGTCCTTGTGAATGAGGATACAATGCAGCGCTGTTCTTGCGGTGGTTGCTTAAAAGCATTTATGAATAAAGCAGATTCTTTTGAGCGTTATGCTGATGAGGATATTGAGTTGGTGGGGTTCACACATAGTGGTGGGGATCTTGCTAAGAAGATTGAGTCTTTTAAGAAAAAAGGCGTTACTACGGTACATCTTTCTACATGTACGCGTGGTAAGAATGAAAATTATGAAAGCATCGCAGAGCAGTGTGCTGAGGCAGGCTTTGATGTAGTAGGCTATACACATGGTGGCGCTGTTTCTAAAGATGGTAAAGAAGCGGTAGTACTTTCAGCTAAACCAGTAACGACAGATCAATAGTTAGCAATATTTGAATTAACCATAATAGATTGCACCATCTTATGATAGATGAATGATTGTTCCATTATTCATTCTATATTTATCATGAAGTAATATTATATAGGTAGTGTGGAAATTCTGGCGTTTTTTTACATTCTATATTGTTTTATTATATAGCTATATCATTGTTTAAGAGGTTGAGAGAATGAATAAGAAAATTACAGCGGCTACTTTATCTATTGCTATGGCAGTGACAATGGCACCTACTATGATGCAAACGGCTTCTGTTAATGCTGCGTCTGCTGCGGTACAATCTTTAGCTGGTGGTGCTATTGCTATGGCTTACGTATCTACTGCATTAAATAAAATGGATAATTCTGCAGAGGGGCAACAGGAGAGTTTGGCACGCACAAAAGAGAAAACTGGTTACTTAAACGATAGTGCAGCCCAAGAGCGTGTAAATCGTATTATGAAGACATTAGAGGCTACACCTAGTGTAAAGCGTTCTTATGTTGTATATGCGAATCCTGATGAGGAGTTTAATGCGTTTGCCACGCTTGGTCGTGTTATGTCCATTAACAAGGGTGCTCTAGATACACTGGATGATGATCAATTAGCCTATGTAATGGCTCATGAAATCTCTCATGGCGAGCATAAAGATATTATTAATGGTGCTAAGAAGCAAATCGGTCTTTCTACAGCGGTTGGCATTGCTGCTGGCGGTAGTGAAGGTGCGGCTATTTTATCTAATGTGGCAGGCAACTACTTATCCAATCAAGTGTTTACGATGAGTCAAGAAAAAGCCGCTGATGAGTTAGGCTTTAAGATTTTAAGTGAATCTCCATATAATGTAGGTGGTGCAGCTGGTTCTATGGCAGTACTACGCAACAAAGTAGGGGAACACTACCGTGAAGGGCTTTCACAAGTGGTAGCACCTAATAATCATCCAAAGTTGTCCGATCGGGTGAACAATAATATTTCTCGTATGTACACATATTCTGGGAATCATGTAAACGTATCGAATGGTACTGTGTACGTAAACGGTGATAATATCTATACTCCAGCAGGTAGTGGCCGCTACACAGGCGAAGAGCGTGCTTATTACATGGCTGGTAAATTAGCACGATTGTATCATAACAATCAAATTACGCCAGGTTCTGCATCCTATAGTGGTGACACTGTAACGGTAGCTGGTCAATCCATTGTTTCTACGCCAAATGCAGATGTAGCATTACAAGTGGCAACAAATCTTAACAATGCATTTGTAAAGCCTGCAGGTTCTGCTGTTAATGCGAAAAAACCAGTGAAGGTTAAACAAGAAAAACCTAAAAAGGTAAAAGAAAATAAAAATGTAAAAGCTGATAAAGCTAAAAAATAAATGAGAGTTATAAATGGCATATAATTTGCTTTAAGGATTTATGTTATTATAATCAGAATAATCAGAGGACTGAGCCCATGAAGGCTTAGTCCTCTTTTTATATGGATTGTAATTTTTATAGTTTGAGTATAAGTTTATATGTTAATAAGTTTATAAGATGTATTGAGGGATATACGAGTAAGAAATAGACCGTAAAGATATTGATAACCTTAGAGTATGAATATTGTTCATGTGTAAATAAATTATAGTCATAAAGCAATAATAGATTCATAAAAATACAGAGAATCTTTTGAGAATGGAAAGTGAATTGTAATGGGTTTATACCATAAAATATAAGAAATTATCTTGTTAAATATAGTTGTTATAGAAGGTTTTATTATATTTCTTGTAATATTTATGAATTGTTTATGCGATAACTTAGTGTTGTCTATATATGGTGGATAGATGTATATTTAAGGTGGATGAAATATGTGCTTAGAATAGAATCCTATAGAAATACCATAACGGTAGGGGGTATAGGGTTATTGTACTTATACATGCTTTATAGGATAATGTCAATGTTGGTGGTTAATCTAATAATATAGATGACCATTTTTTTGTTAAATAATACGTAATTTTATACATTATATGGAGGCTATGATGGAGTATACAATTCACCTATTTAATGCAGGTGGTTTCGTTATGTATCCACTTGTACTATTCATGTTAGCAGCATGTACTATTTTATTTGAACGTATTCGTACGTACAGAAACATCAATCATGAGTTACAACAGTTGTCCGATAGCATTGATGCAGGTCGTAATAGTAATAATTGGTCTACTCTAGAAAATTCTATAAAAAATAGTGATGACGCATTGAGTAGATTCGTGTCTCCTATCGTGGAGTCTGTATATAGTGCGGAAGGTTTAGAGAACCGTTTACATGATGTGGTAGGTTACATGGATGAACGTTTAAAACGTGGTCTTAACTGGCTTAGCATGATGGTAACAATGGCTCCATTACTTGGACTTTTGGGGACTGTTGTTGGTATGATTCGATCCTTCGCAGCCGTTGGAGGCGATATTGGTGCGCCTACTGTTATTACAGGCGGCGTATCTGAAGCATTGGTTGCCACTGCAACGGGGCTTTCAGTAGCTATCGTAGCATTAGCCATCCATAGTTGGTGTACAGATAAAGTAAATTCTGATATTGCAAAGTTAGAGCAAAAATTAGGTTCTATTATGGATTTATATATTAGGAGTCAACGATGAAACGTAGTTCAGTAGGCATACAAAAAGAACCTACCATCATGATTATACCTATGATTGATATCGTTTTCTTCTTGCTCGTATTTTTCATGATGAGTACGTTGTACATGAATACAGAGGAACAAATTCCTCTTAACTTACCGAAGGCTTCATCTTCTTCTGCTAAGACGATTGAGCCTATCACAATTTCATTAACAGCTACACATAAGATGTATCTTAATGAACGTGAGATTGTCCCTGATCAACTGGGCAATGAAATTCAAGATATTGTTGCAAAAGAACCTCAACAGGCATTTATTGTACGTGCCTCTGAGGATATTGCGTATAAGGATGTTATCAATATTTTAGATAATCTTAAAATTAGTGGTGCTCGGTTTGTTAGCGTAGCTACAGAACGGAAGTGATTCTATGGTAGACAAACGATATGGAATTCCTTTCGTAGCTGCATTGGTTATCAATATTGCGTACTGGGGGGTTGTAGGGAATTGGTTCGGCCATTTAAAACCGCCAGAAACACCGCATAAGGATCTGGTTATCAACCTCGATATGGGGCAGCAAGAACTTTCTCAAGAGAAGAAAGAGCCTGAGAAACTAAAGATTCATCCTGACGACAAACCCGTCGCAGGGGGCGGTAAAGCAGGAAGTGTGTTGCCTGATTTATCGGGAAAGCCTACAGAAGGCTTAAAAAATCTGAATCCTTACTTAGGTGGCAATGAGACGGCATCAGTCAATTTGAATGGTAATACTGATAATCCTGTTGGTAATCCAGGAAGTGGCAATGTACCAGGCCCTGGTGGTGGTAATGCTGGCAATGGTGGGCTTAGTGAAGAAGGTAATGGATCTAAAGGTGGTGACCCAGGTCCTGGCGATGTAGAACGTCGTGGGGGCTCTTACGATAGTTCAGGTTATATCGCTCGCGTTGAGAGTAATAAAGTGATGCCGCAACAGGCGGTGCGCCGTGGACTCAGTGGACGAGTTTCCTTTGAAATCACTTTTGATGCCGATGGCAACTTTGCTGGTGCGAATATGATCGGTAGTAGTGGCTCTAGCATTCTCGATAATGCTGCTGCTAGCCTCGTAGAGAGCTCTGGAGGTATAGAGAATACAACAGGTGAGCCAGTTACGATTGTGGTTAATGTAGATTATGGTTATAATTAATCTTCTATAGCTGATAATGTATGAATTATGTTTGTGTGTAGTTGTAATTCAGAAAATACAAGAAACGCATTTGTTAGAGGATTAGTTTTAATATTATTTTTATTGTGTATTTATTGTGTGTGGAGGGTTTATGACAAGTCATCGTATTTTATCTGCTGCTATTGCAGTAACGTTAGCGTTAGGTACGTATCAAGCATATGCGTATGATGAGAACTTCAAAGGCTATGAGGTTCATAATGTTTCGGTGAAAGCCGATGCGGCTAAGGATGAGTATGGTAATACTATTACTGAGCAATCTTATTACCGTACTGGTGGTGATGTAAAGGTTATCACTCGTGAAGAGATTGAAAAACGTCATTATCGCGATGTAACTGAAGCGATTAAACGCGTTCCAGGTGTTACATTCCAAAATCCTGGTTACCGTGGTGGTGAGTATGGCTACCAATTCTACAATAATGGTGTATCCATCAATGGTGACTCCCGCGTTGTAGTTTTGGTGGATGGTCGTCGTGTAGATAATATTACATCTGGTCGTTTAGGTGATAGCTCTGAAAGAGGATCTAAATCTACGGGTGTTAATATCGATGAAGTAACCAATATGGATGCTATTGATAAAATCGAAGTTATCAAAGGCCCTGGTGCTTCTCAATATGGTTCTGACGCTACAGGTGGTGTAATCAATATCATTACACGCCGTGGTAAAGGCAATTTCAGTGGTTCCGTTGATTTGGCCACAGGCAGCTGGAATAAGCATAGCTATAACTTGACTGTACAAGGTGCGGCAGGTAAGAATGCGTCCACTGGTTACTTTGTAACAGCTACTCGCACTATGTCTCAAGACTCAAAATACAAAGATGGTGATACTGGTGAAGTAGCTACACTTACTGGTTCTAAGTGGAAAGAAGAAGGCTTTAATGCGCGTATTGACCATGAGTTCAATAAGAAACAAAGCTTACAGTTTTCTATGAACTTCAAAAAAGGTCGCGATGGATATCCAATTTCTACGCCTAGTCGTAAATACTGGAACCAAGACGATTGGCGTCGTATCATTTCCAATGCTACTATTGGTCAATTTGATGCGAACAATAAATTGATTACAGATCCTAAATATATAACACCAAATAACCCTAAAGGGTATGCGCCAACTTTGTACGGCGATTCTAGAAATCCTGGCTACCATAATTTATTCGCTTTAGACGGTCATTATGGTTCTTATAGTAAGTTCAAAAACTTGGATACAGACTTAAAATTTACTTTTGATCGCCAAGGCCATATGGAAAGCTTTGTAAGATTGTATCGTTTAGATCATCGTTATGAAGGTCGCGATAAATTCTCCTGGTATCGTGGTACAAAAGCAGAAGCTCGTGAAGCTTATGCGAAGGCATTCCCTAATGGCGCAACTGTAGAGCAATTTAATGCTTGGGTTGATGCTAACTTGGCTCCATTCCCAGATCGTCGTGATGCATTGCGCCAATGGATTGCAGAGACTGGCGGTATGGCTGGTAGTCCAACTAGTTGGTACAAAGAAAATAAAACAGGTGCAGAGCTTCAATGGACTCGCCAACTTGATAAGCACGATATTATCGCTAACATCGATTATAGCCGTTCTAAGTTGAACTCCCGTTCTATTAAAAGTGCTGGTAATGTAGTATCCTCTGATATTCGCCGTGATACGTTATATGCGTACTTACAAGATAAAATCTACATTGGTAACAATGTGGAGTTAACACCAGCATTACGTTATGTACATTACAGTAGCATTCAAGGTAGTGGCAGTGGTGACTCCCAAGGGAAAGGTAGTGTAAGCGCCTTAACACCTAGCTTGCATGGTCAAGTTAAGTTTAACAAAAAGACTAGCATGTACGCTGGTTGGACTCGCATCTTGAGACCGCTTAAAACAGGCGACTACAGTGCGGTTGATGGGGTATTTAATACACCATTAGATGATGAAAAAGGTGATGCTTTCACATGGGGCCTATTACATACGTTTGGTAAAGGTAATAATACTACTGTAGCAGTTCATTATGATTACACGCGTATGAAAAATGCCATCGCTACATTGCCAATTTTGAACAATAGAACCGGCGACTTTGAAAAAACAGCAGTTAATGCAAAAGAAAACAAACAATCTTTCAATATTACAGTAGACCACAGATTAAATGAACATGTAACAATGAGTGCGTCTTATTCTCATATGAAAGATAAATGGTTATCTAAAGGTGGTTGGGTTCTTGATCCAAACTGGGGCTATAGCAATAGCGATGATATCAACGTGGCTATTAACAGCTTGCGTCCGCAAAACCACTATGCATTGAACATTTCCTATGATAACAAGCGTCTATATTCTGGTTTGTTGATTAACTGGTACACTGGCAATAGTGACTATGCATTCACTCATAGACGCTTCCTCATCGTGGACTGGAACCTTAACTATGATGTAACAAAAGATTTAACTGCGTACATCGTGGTCAATAACGTTCTTAACCGCGCTTATGAAACAAGCTATAGCGCTTATAATGGTCGTGGTAGTGCGGCTATGCCAGCACGTTCCTTCATGATTGGGGCGAAATATAAATTCTAATGATTAGATTCAGCGTATTAATACTATGTCTATTAATATGTGTAGGTTGTGGTCCTCAGCAGGTAACTGTTGAGGACCATCAGTCTACACCAGCACATATCGAATTGCAGCCACCGGTGACAATTGAATCCTTTGTACGTCGAGGTGAACCTTTTGAAAGTACCTATACGGCAGTGCCCGAGCGTGTGGTGGCGATGTGGCAAAACTCCATAGAAACTATCATTGCTCTTGGTGAAGGGGATCGTATCGTAGCGGGCATGGGGATTCCGGATCGCAAATACGTGCGACCAGAATACCGTGAGGCGTACGATACAATTCCATACAAGGATCTGAAATACGCCAATTTAGAAAGCGTATTGATGATGAAGCCTGATTTGTTGGTAGGTTGGAAGTCTACTTTCACAAATAAAATGTTACAAACACCTACATTTTGGCAGGCGAGACAAGCGAATGTATATATTGCAGAGTCCTCATTAGGTGCTCAATCGGCGCTCACCATGGATATGGAGTATAAATATATTCGAGATTTGGGGCGTATTTTTAATCGCAATATGGAAGCAGAGCGTCTCATTCAAGAGATGCAACAATCTGTGTCGTACACGGTAGCCCAAACGGCTAACGAAAAGTCACCAAAGGCACTGTTTATCGAGGTGGAAGGCAAGCATTTTCGATTGTATGGACATAAGACATTAGCCGGTAATATAGGAGATTCCTTGCATGCCGATGTAATTGACACGGAAACACCGACTATTAGTATGGAGGATGTAATTGAACAGAATCCGGACGTTATATTCTTGATTGTATCTGATGGTGAATATAGCCAAGCAGATGTGATTATGAACTATGTATTAATGCAGCCAGGTTTACAAGGGGTAAATGCGCTACGTAATAAGCGCGTTCATTTCTTGCCTCTGCTTGCTGTATATAGTCCTGGTATTCGTTTATCCGATGGTATCGACATAGTATCACGTGGGTTGTACCCTAATCTATATCCAGAAGGGGTACCAGATTTAATTCATTAATAAAGGAGCAGTATGCTAAAACGAATTGGATATACTGCTGGCGGATTTGTCCTCATAGGGGTGCTAGCAGTAGCCATTCTATGGGGACTTTCTGTTGGTACAGTACAGTTTTCACTTTCTCAAATTTTCAATATTGTCATAGATCAATTTTCTAGCCCATTGGCTATCGATGATCCTATGAATGGCCCAGAGCAGACCATTATTTGGTTACTACGTATGCCGCGGTTGTTGATGGCTGCCATTATTGGGGCAGGTCTTGCCGTATCTGGCGTTATCATGCAGGCCATCGTTAAGAATCCACTGGCAGATCCTTACATCCTGGGGATTTCCTCTGGCGCATCTCTCGGTGCTACGGTAGCTATTTTATTTGGTATAGGCGTTATGTTCGGTGAGAACTTCGTCGGCGTTATGGCCTTTATCGGGGCCATGGCGATTTCCTTCGGCGTGTTGTTTATCTCAAATTTAGGGGGCCGACCAAATTCGGTGAAATTGATTTTAGGGGGCTTGGCATTAAGCGCCGTATGTAGCTCCTTCTCTAGTTTTGTGGTTTATTTAGCGGACGATAAGGAAGGCATCCAAACCATTACATATTGGTTGATGGGTAGTTTTGCGGGCGCTAAATGGGATATGTTGCCCTTTATTGCCGTCGTTGTCCTCGTGAGCATCATCTTTTTCTGGTCTCAAAGCAGAATTTTAAACATGATGCTGCTTGGTGATGAGGTGGCTATTACCTTAGGTCGCGATTTGCATAGATATCGACAAGTTTACTTGATTATTAGCTCTCTTATCATTGGCTTTGTGGTGTACGCGGCGGGCATGATTGGCTTTGTAGGCCTCTTGATTCCTCACCTCGTGCGCATGACAATCGGGACGAATCACTGGACTTTGATTCCGTTCAGCGCATTAGGGGGCAGTATTTTCCTCGTCATTGCTGATGGCTTGTGCCGATGTATTATTCCTCACGCAGAATTGCCAATCGGCATTCTCATTTCTCTCATTGGGGCACCAACCTTTGTATACATGTTGGTGCGTAAGAACTACGGATTTGGAGGGGAATAATGAATATTCAAACAGATAATATCCAAGTCTCATTTGGTCCGAAAACGATCCTTTATGATATTTCCCTAGATATACGAAATAAGGAATTCGTTGGAATTATAGGTCCTAATGGGAGTGGTAAAAGTACGTTTTTAAAATGCTTATACCGAGTACTTCAACCTAACAATGGCAAGATTTTCTTTGATGGCACTGAAATGAGTTCTTTAAGCCATCGTGATACAGCCTTAAAAATAGCTGTAGTAGCGCAGCATAGTACGGTTAACTTTGATTTTTCCGTCCTTGAAATGGTTCTCATGGGCCGTTCCCCTTATAAAGGGCTACTCGATAGAGATCAAATTGATGACTATGAAATCGCCCGACATGCATTAGCTCAAGTAGGGCTTAGTGATTTTGAAAGTCGCAATTTTAATACCTTATCTGGTGGTGAGCAGCAGCGCGTTATCTTAGCACGTGCCTTGGCACAACGCACAGAATGCCTAGTGCTAGACGAGCCGACAAACCATCTAGATATTAAGTATCAGCTGGAATTGATGACGATTGTAAAACGCCTTGATGCAACCGTAGTGGCTGCTATTCACGATTTGAATCTAGCAGCCATCTATTGTGATCGTCTCATTGCGTTAAAAGACGGTTCCGTAGTGTGTACAGGGACCCCTCACAAAGTATTGACAGAGGAGACCATCCGACACATCTACGGCGTGTCCGCCACGGTACAAACATTACCAAATGGACGATTAAATATTATATATAATATGGAATAATTGAAAAAAGAGGCGTGGATGATGAAACGAATGAATAAACAAGTCTATGTAGCAGTGCTTATGGCATTAACTACTATGTCAATTAATAGTTATGCTGCAGATGTAACAATGAACAATAATGAGGAAGAAGTTACCATAAATGTTACCGCTAATCGTACATCGTTATTAGATTTAGATACACCAGTATCGACTTCTGTTATTACTCAAGAGGATATACAAAATAGCGGTGCTAAGACGGCTTTTGATGCGGTCGCTAATGTACCGGGTGTAACCATTAACTCCTTTAGTGCGTCTGGCGCAGATTTTGGTGGCATGGATAGCCGTACGAATATTCGTGGTCTCGATCGCGGTGCACTTGTTCTTGTAAACGGTGTACCTATGAACTTAAATGGTAAGAGCGGAATTGGCTCTATACCTACCAGTGCCATTGAGCGCATCGAAGTTGTAAAGGGGGCGGCCTCTACCTTATATGGCGCAGAAGCTTTAGGTGGCGTTATAAATATTATTACAAAAACGCCGTCAAAAGAGGGCGGTTCTGCTACGGTAGCTGTAGGTAATCGAGGCTCCAAGAGATTTGATATTTCTTATGGTACTGATCGATTCCTCGTTGGTATCGATAGAAAATACTGGGGGACTCAAGATCCATCTACACCGGTGCGGTATGACTATACAGGCCGCAAGGGTTATGATTACTACACTACGCGCAATAAAGGTAACTCCTTAGGTGTGTTCATGAGCGGTAAGCTTTCAGATAAGATAACCTTAAATTATACTCGTGCTGAAAGCCGGTCCTCCTTTGGTTTGATTAGTACAGAAAAAAATCCTGTGAGACAGGCTCGTCATTCTACGACATATCATTACAAGGATGACCGTAATAATGCATCTTTGATTTATAAGGATGATAATACGACGGGAACATTGTTTTATAATGACCGTACTATGCGTGGTGAAAGCCGTGTTCATAGTGCTAAACAGTTCAAGCCGACCGAAACCAGTTATGTAGCTCGTCAATATGGTATAGATGTACAACATGAATGGGACTTTAGAGGCGGTAAGGATTATTTGATTGCCGGTGTTACAGGTAAGCAAGAAACCTATCGTGCCACACAGGCCCCTGTGTATACACGGCCTCATCGTAATACCTATGCGGTGTACAGTAGTTATTCTCGTGAAATCAATCCCAAATGGACTGCCATTTTGGGCTTGCGTTATACAGCCATTAGTGATCCTATTAAGGACCAATATGTGTTAACGCCTCAGTTCCAATTGTTGCACACCATCAATAAAGCTTCCTCCATGTACTTAAATATAGGGAAAGCTTACACGATGCCTAGCTTGAGTGATTCATTCCGTAGCGTGAACCGCCAATACACAGCAGTAAGTGGTAAAAATCTTAAGCCTGAAGAGGGTTGGAATTATGAATTAGGTTATAAACGTCTTAATAAGAAGGATAGCTGGAAGGTGGACGTGTTCTATATGGACTTCAAGAACTTCTTCCAATGGCAACCTGATGTAAATGGTCGCCCAACCGTTCGCGTAAACGGTGGTAAATTCCACAATGTTGGGATTGAAGCTGAGTATAGTAGACATTTGTCAGATCGACTCAAAATGAGTGTAAGTGGTTCTTATTCTAATCCAAAACAAAAGGAAATGAATGAAACCTATTGGAAACAAGCGGCTCCTAAGTTACAGTTTACAACCGGCATTCATTATAAAAGCCCAACCTGGGAAGCTGGTACATCCTTTAGCTTTGTTACCAAACGTTTGCGCAATCGTGATGGCGGCTTGAATCCTAACATTGCTCTTTGGAATGCTTACGTTGGGTATCACTTTAACAAAGATGCTACATTACGCCTCGATGCACGCAATCTTTTGAATCGTCATAATGTGGTATCCAATGGAGATTATGAATACTGGGATGCACCATTCAATTATGAATTAAGTTATACACAAAAATTTTAATATGTATTAACGATACAATCCCCCGAGAATGCAGTAGCGGTAGGGGTATGGGTTTTGTGCGGGCCAAATAAATGTGTAATAATACAAATATGTAGTTTATATAATTGTGTGAATGTATATATGTGTTAAGTGAGGCATTTGGTATGAGACAACAAATTAAGCATCGTATATCTATACTTGTGGGTTTAGCATTGATAGGATTGTCTGTGAATGGATATGCAGCAGAGGTAAGTGCTGATAAGACTCCCACTATAGCTGCATCGAGTGAAACTAATGGAGTATCTGAAATCCATACTATCAATGTAACAGCAAATCGCATGGCTCTTTTAGATTTAGATACGCCGGCTGCGATGGATGTTATTACTCAAAAGGACTTAGCTAATAGCGGTGCTAAAAATGCATTTGATGCAGTTAATATGGTACCAGGCATTACGTCTTTTTCCTATGGTGCATCCGGTCTTGAATATGGGGCTATGGATAGCCGTGTGAATATCCGTGGCCTTGAACGGGGATCCTTGATTCTCATGAATGGGGTACCGATGAACCTCAATGGCAAGGGTGGCCTTAGTTCTATTCCGACTAGCTCTATTGAACGCATTGAAGTATTAAAAGGTGCAGCCTCTGCTTTATATGGCGCTGATGCTATGAGTGGTGTTATCAATGTAATTACTAAGACTCCAAGTAAAGAAGGGGGCTCTGCTACGGTAGGTTTTGGTAATATGGGTCGCCAAACTTATAAAATTAACTATGGCACGCCTCGCTTCTTAATTGGTGTGGAACGTAACTTCTTTGGTGCTCAAGATCCAGAAACCCCTATCCGCTCCGATATCGGTGCTTATGCTAGAGGTTATGAATATTATACAGCTCGTAACAAAGGGAATTCCTTAGGCGTATTTATGAGCGGTAAATTAAATGATAAGTTGACTTTGAACTTTAGTCGCTTTGAAGGTAATTCTTCTTTTGGACAGTTGAGTACAGAAACGAATCCTATTAAGCAAAAGCTTCACTCTACAACATATGCTTATAAAGATACTAAAAATAATGCGTCTTTAGTTTATAAAGATGGCAATACTACAGGTACAATCTTCTACAATGATAGAGATTTGTATGGTAAAAGTCGCATACATAGCAAAAAGACATATACGTTGAGTGATAACAACTATATTGCTCGACAATATGGTTTCGATGTGCAACATGAATGGGACTTCCGCGATGGCAAGGACTATTTCATTGCAGGTGTACTTGGTAAACGAGAAACATATCGCACTACATCTGGTCCATACTATGGAAATCCACATCGCAATAGTTATGCCATTTATGGTACATACTCCTATCAAATCAATCCTAAATGGACTAGTATTTTAGGCTTGCGTTATTCGGATATTAAAGACCCTGTGAAAAATCAACGCGTATTAATTCCTCAGTTCCAATTACAACATCGTATTAACAAGGAATCATCCATGTACATAAATATTGGTAAAGCCTTTAGAATGCCGAACTTAAGCGATACTTTCAAGAAAATTAATAAAGGCTATGCCTCTGTTAGTGGACGTAATTTGAAACCTGAAGAAGGTTGGAATTACGAATTAGGCTATAAACACATTACTAACAAAGATAGCTGGAAAGTAGCGCTCTTCTATATGGACTTCAAAAACTTCTTCTCCTGGAAACCGGATAGCAACGGCAAAAATACGATTCGCGTAAATGGTGGTCGCTATAGAAATGTCGGTATCGAAGCCCAATATGGTCGTAAATTAACAGATCACTTAAAAATGACTGTGGGTGCATCGTATTCTAATCCAAAACAACGAGAAATCGATAAGACCTATTGGAAACAAGCTAACCCTAAATTGCAATTTACAGGGGGTATCCATTATAATAGCTCAACCTGGACTGCAGGTACTAGCATCAACTTTGTCACAAAACGGATGAAGAACCGCGATGGCGGTACAAACCCAAATCTTATAGCTTGGAATGCATACGTAGGCTATCAGTTCAATGAAAACTCATCCTTGCGGCTAGATGCACGTAACTTGTTAAACCGTCATAATGTTATTTCCAACGGCGACTGGGAATACTGGGATGAACCATTTAATTACCAACTCAGCTATACTCAAAAATTCTAGTCTTTATGTAATCACTAATTAGAACTATACAAGGAGTATCATCATGAACAAGAAAATTGGATTTTTCATATGTTTGATGATACTCCTTTGTGTATGTATAGCGGGTTGTGGACCTCAATCGGAGGCAAATGTAACGCCATATACTCGTTATGTTGACAGTCATGATGGCGTTCAAGTTGCTGTTCCAGAGCATCCAAAACGGATTTTATCACTGTCTTCTGCGGTCGACACAATTTTATTAGGACTTATAGAACCAGAACGTTTAGTAGGCATTAATAAATTGTCTACCTATGAGGAATATTCGCTAGAGGCAAAGCGCGCAAAGCTGGTAAAACCAGTGTTGAGTTCGTATCCTTTGGAGAAAATCATAGCCTTGAAACCGGATCTCGTTATAGCGCCAGATTATATATCGGCTGATGTTATCTATGGCTTACGGCACATGGGTATAGCCACTGTTGTGGTACCTACCCCTTCTACGGTGGACGGAGTGATTCAGAATGTGATGGATATTGCTCATATTATCGGCGAAGATGAAAAGGGTAGCTTTTACATTCGGAAGATTCATCGTGAAATAGATGAAATAAAGCACCTAGCAGAATCTATTCCAATTGAGCAGCGCAAGACGGTTCTCTTTGTATCATCTATGGACGGATATACGGGAACAGGAAGCCTTTTTGATGATATGTGTCACTATATGAGTATCTATAATGCACCTGATCGGATTGGCTTACCACCGCACATACCCTTCGGGGAGGAGCGGGTATTAGCCATGAATCCAGACTATATCTTTATTCCTTCCTATAAGGGAATGGATAAGAATTTGGCGGATAGATATTTAAAAAATCCAGCCTTTCAAAATCTACCTGCTATCAAGGAAAATCACGTTAAGCCCTTACCGGCAGCGTACTTATATACTATGAATCAGCATATTGGCGAAGCGATGCTAGCCATTATGTATACTGTGTATCCTCAATTAGAAAGGAATTCTCATGACTAAACAGACACAACGCATCATGGCGATCACTCTGATTGGGGTATTGCTATGTATCGTGAGCTTATTGGCACTCCATGTAGGGACCATTATGATTCCTATTGGAGGGGGCGTCCAAAGTATTTTGAATGGTATGGGCATACCAGTGAGTTTTACTGAACCTATTTCTGCTGAACAAGAGGCGGTACTGTGGTTTATCCGCATGCCGCGCCTCATCATTGGACTGCTCGTAGGCGGTGCCTTGGCAATCGCTGGCGCCGTTATGCAAGGCGTTTTCTCAAACCCTTTGGCGGATCCAGGTATTATGGGCGTATCCGCAGGGGCATCTCTCGGCGCCGTTATTGCCATTGCTCTTGGCGTGACATCTCTCGGGATGTTTTACATGCCTGCTTTTGCCTTTGTAGGGGCCTTTGTATCCGTTGGGATTACGATTCTCTTAACGTGGCGTAATAACAAACTCGACACGACTACATTGTTGCTAGCAGGGGTTGCTGTTAGTATGCTTCTCGGTGCTTTTACATCGGGCATTTTGACTATGATTAATGAATACCGCTTGCGTGAATTCCTATTTTGGATGGTGGGTGGCCTCGATTATCGTCGATGGGACCACGTTCTACTAGCGGTGGGTCCTATCATGACGGGCAGCGTTATATTAATGATGCTCGGTCGTCACCTGAATGTACTCGTTCTCGGCGATACAGAGGCGCGTGCCTTGGGGTTGCCTGTTATGGTGTACCGCATGTTATTCCTGTTTTTGGCATCTGTCGTTACTGCTACTGCGGTGTGCGTCAGTGGTTCTATTGGCTTTGTAGGTCTTGTGGTACCACATATTGTGCGTATCTTAGTAGGGCCAGATCATCGAATACTATTGCCTATGGCGGCCGTTGGAGGCGCATTATTCCTCGTATTCTGTGATACATTAGGTCGCGTTATTGCTCAGCCAGTTGAAATTCGCGTAGGTATCATGACGGCTCTCTTAGGGGCACCGTATTTTCTATATTTACTTCATCGCTTGCGTCGTAAAGGAGGAGCCTAATGAAACTAGATGTTCAATCTCTATCTGTCACATTAGGAGATATAACTATTGTAAAAGAGGCATCCTTTGCTATTGACCGAGGCGAGTTCGTAGGCATTATCGGCCCTAATGGCTCTGGTAAGACAACAATGTTAAAAGCATTGCGTGGCCTTTATCCTACATCTGGTGGAGATATTTTCTGGGATGGTAAAAGCATCACTTCTTTGAGCGACAAGGAAATCGCTCATCATGTGGCGTATATGCAGCAGTCCGTCAATGTTTCCTTTGATTATGAAGCCATCGATATTGTGATGACTGCCCGCTATCCGTATTTGAAATGGTGGCAACAAGAGGGCCCTGAAGATAAGGTCATTGTAGAAAATGCCATGAAAGAGGTGGGCGTGTATCACTTGCGGCATCGGTCCGTACAATCTTTGAGCGGCGGTGAGCGACAACGGGTATTCTTGGCTAAGGCATTAGCACAACAAACAGAGGTGTTGTTACTCGATGAACCGACGGCGGCGCTCGATTTAGTGTACGCCGATGATATTTTCCATGAAGGTCGCCGGTTATGTGACGAAGGAAAAACGATTCTAATCGTCGTTCATGACTTAGAATTAGCTGCTAAATATTGCACTAAGCTCGTCTTGATAAGCGATGGTCGCATCGTTGATGTAGGAACGCCGCGAGAGGTGCTCACTGCAGATAATTTGAAAGCTGCTTTCCATCTGTCCGCAGCGGTTTACGACGATCCATATTTCAAGCAACAACGTATCTTTGTGTTCCCAAAAGGAACTACAGATATTGGGGACTATAAACAAACAGAGACTAGTGGGGAAATGTCAATTGACCCTCAACTGAAATAGACATATAGTTACCTATGTATAGGTCAGTAAATTTCCAGTTTATCTTGATATATTTGTATTGCTATTCCTAGCGAGGTCAGGCTTATGTTATATCCATTTACTGCTATTGTTGGTCAAGATGAAATGAAATTGGCTCTTTTGCTAAATGCCATCAATCCGTCCATTGGCGGTGTGTTAATTGAGGGCGAAAAGGGCACTGCAAAGTCTACGGCTGTACGTGCATTGCCAAGCCTGTTACCTCCGATGGAAACAGGGGCTGATGCGATGACCGTAGTAGAATTACCTATAAATGCTACGGAAGATCGCGTTGTAGGGTCTATTAATTTAGAAAAGGCCTTGCAAGAGGGGGTAAAAGCTTTTGAACCGGGGATTTTACACGCAGCACATCAAAATATTCTCTATGTAGATGAGGTGAATCTATTAGATGACCACATTGTAGATATTTTGCTAGACGTGGCCGCTATGGGGGTAAACACCGTAGAGCGGGAAGGGGTAAGCCATTCTCATCCTTCTCGATTCATCCTCGTTGGAACTATGAACCCTGAAGAGGGGGACCTCAGACCCCAGCTATTAGATCGATTTGGGTTGTCCGTCATGGTCTATGGTGAACAGGATCCAGCACAACGGATGGAGGTGATTAAGCGACGTCTTGCATTTGGCGATGCTCCAGAAACGTTTATAGCGTCTTATGAGGCATCGGAGCGAGCATTACATGAGCGTCTGCTACAAGCTCGCAACTTATTGCCAACCATTATTCCCTCCGATGATATTCTCCTTAAGATAGCAAGCATCAGTGTCGGCGTTGGCGTTGATGGCCATCGTTCAGATATTACGATGATGCACACCGCTCGCGCTCATGCAGCCTTTCACGGTCGCTCACAAATCGTAGATGACGACATTAAGGTGGCTGCAAGATTGACGTTAAAACATCGCATGCGGAGATTGCCTTTTGAAGAACAAGGTCACGACGAAGACCGCATCGATACAGCAGTATCTGCGGTAATCGAGGGCTAGCTATGGATACATCTGTACAAGAGGCGCTCAAAATAGGCCTTGTAAACGACCAGATACATAGCATCGTCATTTCTGGGGGGACTGGTGTCGGTAAAAGTTTTATGGTTCGCCAGTGCCTCGAGATATGGCATATTCCCTATCGTGTTATACCGGTTTATATAGATAGCTCGCAACTTCAAGAAAGCATCGATTTTGAAGCCTCTCTCGAGCAAGGCCAGATAATCATGTCCTCTAGTCTATTAGATGACGATAATACGCGATGCTGGCTCATCGATGATGGTCATGTGCTATCCCCAGAAGTGCGTCATGCCGTATTAACAGAGGTAAAACGCCGACAAATCTTGCTGATTATGACTGTAAATCATGAGGATAGAGCCTTAACTGATGCGGAATGGGAACTTGTAGACGTACATGTATCTATGGAACCAGCTTCATTGGAGTCTAGGGTGGCGGTATTACAACAAACTCGAGATGGAATCTCTTGCGCTGATACTGTGTCAGCCTCCATAGAAGAGGACTCACCTGAGGATGTAGTCAGTTTAATCGATCATAAGCGGATTTCATCTATTGCCGTTCCTGATGCAATGATTTCATTAGCCATTTCCTATGCACTCCAAGCTCGTACTGTAGGTCATGGTGCAGAGTTTGTATTGCTTCAAGTTATGAAATCACTGGCGCTTCTTGATGGTGTTTCTTACTGTAAGCCCATTCATGCAGAGAGGGCCGCTCTTTATGTACTGCCTCATCGGATGAAGCGTGATGACACAACCACATCACAGCCTTCACAAGGGGAGAATGGAAATAGTAAAACGGATAGAAATCAACTGGAAAATAGGGCCGAACATGCATCGGACCAAGCTGATGAAGATGCACAATATGAAGCGGACCAAAATGATTCTATGGGCAATGAAGCAGCTCCTAAGGATTCAAACGCTAATGATGGGGACACTCATTCTGCTATGAATAGTGCAGAAGATGCATCTTCTCAGCAAGACGATTCAAGTGAAGCTGATGGGGCTAATGAGTCCAATGACTTAGCTACGACACAGAAGAAATCCAGTGATTCCGATCCTATGAACGTAGGTGGAGACGACTCACAACACTTATCCTCTTTATGTTTGCCCGATACGGTTGCCCGTATAGCTAACCAATTATTCCAATGGAAACTAGAATCCTCTAAAACAGTAGACCGTCAGTATCGCAAGGGCTCAGGTCGTCGCCTCATGACCAAAACAAAGGACACTAGAGGGCGTATGATTCGAGCTTACCAAGATGAACATGCGCTACAGGACTTAGCGCTGGTCGATACATTGCGTGCAGCAGCACCATACCAACGATTGCGGACTGCTACTAAAACGGAACAAGAAAAACTATCTAGTCAGTCCCAGCAATTAAAGCATCAAGGCGGCAAGGGATTATCTATAGTGATAAAACCTCAGGATTATCGCCGAAAAGCCCGTGAAATGCGCATTGGCGCATACCAGCTCTTCGTAGTAGATGCCAGTGGGTCTATGGCGGCGCGTCATCGCATGGAGGCCACTAAAGCGGCTATTCTCAGTCTCTTGCGAGATTCTTATATCCACCGTGATTCGGTAGGGCTCATTGCATTCCGCAAGGAGTCGGCAGAGGTGTTATTGCCTTTCACGCGCAGCGTAGAGCGAGCAGAACGACTGTTAGCCTCTATGCCTACAGGTGGTAAGACGCCATTAGCTCAAGGTTTACGGATGGCCTATATCCTGTGCGATAGATTGTTGCGTGCCCATCGGGCGGAACGAATTCAGATTATATGTATCACCGATGGTCGAGCTACGTCGGGTGATTCTGAGGACCCTGTAGCAGAGTCCAAGCAATGGGCTCGTATCCTTGGTACTTTGCCTGTAGATTGTATCGTTATCGATACGGAAACAGGCTTTATCAAACTTGGATTGGCTAAGGAATTATGTAAATTGATGAATGGCAGTTATTATGCCATGGATACTATTACGGCAGAGCGTATTTTGCGAGTATCTCGGAGGTAGATCATGAGTCGACTCATGTATATTTCTAACTTAGGAAAACAAATCCAATATATAGAAAAGGCTGTTGCTACCTACCCTGAATTGATACAAGGCGAGGTGGATATTTGCAATATGAAAAAGCCGCCTCGCTGGGACAGTGATTTTGAAAGTCGCCTTCGTGCTGCCGATGTAGTACTCGTAACAAACATGGGGGTTGGCTTAGACTCGCCATTCTTAGAACGCCTTGAACGATGGCTATATGCGCATCATCCAAAATACTGGATCGATGTGGTAGAGCCTAAGAAAACGGATATTCTGTATCGTAATATAGATGAGGATAAACGGATTCGTCTTGAAAGTTATCGTCGTACTAGTGGCATCATGAACTATGTGCGGCTCATTAACGGTGCTTTCAGTACAAAACCAATTTCTGAATGGGAAGAACCTGACCGAATTCCGTGGCAAGCCATTATGGGGAGAGCAGGCAATATCTACGAGACCTACGATGAGTTTATGGATGCCGAAGGGAACCCAGCTTGGCCGTCCATCGCGGTGTACTTTTACCGTGACGAGTGGATTATGGGGGATATTTATTATCAACAGGCCTTATTTGAAGAAATTTATAAACATCAGTACAATCCGATTATCTTTTATGGGCAATACGGTTCGAATCCTCGCGTAGGCATTCCGAATATGAAATTGTCCATGAACCATCTTTTTGGGAAGGATGTATTCCCTTTTGACGTGCTTATCAATACTTGTAAATTCTCCTTCCAGTCCTTAGGGGCTCAAACCTTGGAGGAGTTAAAATTACAGGATGTACCTATCATTCAAGGGTATACCATATACATGGATGAGAAATCCTGGGCTGAGAATCCTCAAGGAGTTACGCCGTTAGATGTGAATTTATCCATATCACAGCCTGAGTTAGATGGCGTTATTCAAGGCGGTGTAGTGGCTTGTCAGACCTTTGATGAGCGTGGTCACTATGTGTATTTACCTGTGAAAGAGCGCATTGCGGCCGTCGTTCAGCGAGCTATTAAATGGTCTAAGTTGCGTTATATTCCTGTATCTGAGCGAAAAGTAGCCATTATTTTACACAACTATCCGCCTAAGAATTCTAATATTGGTTCTGCAGCAGGCCTTGATACACCTGAGTCGGTGCTACGATTATTAGAACAGATGAAAGAGGAAGGTTATACGATAGATTCTGTGCCTGATACGAGTGCAGATTTAATGGACATTGTTACATCCCACATGACAAACGACCGCTCCATGCTTACCGATGAGTTGCTAGCCTCGGCTGAAGGTCGCTTGAGCAGTAAGGATTACAAAGCATACTTTGAAACACTGCCAGCAGATACGCAACAAGCTATGGTTACATCTTGGGGGGAGGCCCCAGGAGATGTATTTGTCTACGATGATGAAGTCATCATTCCAGGTTTTTCCAATGGCAATCTGTGGATTACGGTGCAACCACCGCGCGGGTTCGGGGAGAATGTATCTGCCATTTATCACGATCCTTGTTTACCTCCACCGCATCAATATTTGGCCTTTTACCACTGGGTTCGGAATGTCTTTCAAGCTGATGCGGTCATTCATGTAGGCACACATGGCTCCTTAGAATGGCTACCAGGTAAGGGGGCTGGTCTCAGTGCTAGTTGTTATCCTGAAATCGGTATTTCTAGTTTGCCGAATATCTACCCGTACTGGACAACCATCATTGGGGAAGGTATACAAGCAAAACGGCGTAGCTCTGCTTGCTTAGTCGGTCACTTATCGCCACCGATGACGACGGCGGGGCTCTACGATGAATTTGAAGAGCTAGAAGCTTTACTAGATGAGCATAGTCATTTTGAACAGGAGCATCCTGAGAGTGTAGCTGACATAGGCGAAGAGATTCGCGAAAAGGCCCTGGCCTGTCATCTTATCGATGAAGAAAAGGGGCCTACTATGGTGGTGGACGATATTATTACAGAAGTTCACGAAAAGCTAAGTGATTTGAAACATATGCAAATGCGCAATGGTTTACATATCTTGGGTCAAGGTCCTGAGGGGACAGATTTAGAAGAATTTATTACTGCTATCATACGGACCCCTCAAGGGGATATTGCATCAGCTCTTGAAACGCTAGCCGCTGAGTTAGGGTATGATTGGTCGTATCTAGAAAAACATGCTGGCGAAATCAATGATGACGGAATTCGTAATAATGTGATTATCGATCGAATTTGGCAGGAATTACGAGCGTTTGTGTCTAATATTATACATAAACCAGATTATAAGGCGCCTCAAAGTTTAGAGCCTTTGGTAGATGCCATAATTCGTGAGTATATACCTAAATTAGGTCAAACCAAAAATGAGCTTAGCTCTATCTCTAAAGCGTTACAAGGAACCTATGTTGAACCTGGCCCCGGTGGAGCCCCATCGAGTGGTCAAGTCGATGTATTATCTACGGGTCGTAACTTTTATGGTTTAGATGAAAGAGCCTTGCCTACAAAGATAGCCTACCAATTAGGTATAGAGCTTGCAGATCAAGTTATGGCTGATTATATTTTAAATGAACAGCGCTATCCTGAGACGATAGGGATTATCTTATGGGCTAGTAGCAACTCTAGAAGTCATGGTCAGTGTTTAGGTGAATTCCTCTATTTGTTGGGGGTTCGCCCTAAATGGCAATCTAACGGTCGTATTTCAGGTCTCGAGGCCATTCCATTAGATGAATTACAACGCCCTCGTATCGACGTGATGGGCCGCATCAGTGGTCTTATTCGAGATATGATGCCTACTGCCATTAGTTGGCTCGACAAGGCCGTTGAAATGGTGGCAGAATTAGATGAGTCCTTGGAAGACAACTACGTGAAAAAGCATATTCATGATGATGTGGATTGGCTTGTTGAACAAGGTGAAGATCCTATGCTAGCCACTAAAAAGGCGCGCCTTCGTATCTTTGGTGACCCACCACAAGCCTATGGCACGGGTGTGGGTGCCCTGATTGAAGGGAAAAACTGGGAGTCCTTAAGCGACATTGCACAAGTTTACAGCAAGTGGAGTAGCTTTCACCTGCACAAGGACATTCCTCAGGATATGAGGCTATTCCAACGGCGATTAACTACGATGGATGTAACCATTAAGAACGAAGATAATCGGGAAACGCACATTTTGAGTGCTGATGATTATTATAGCTATCATGGTGGTCTCATTGCGGCGGTGCGAAATGCAAAAGGTAGTGCCCCTCGTGCCTATGTGGGGGATAGTACAGATCGCAGCCGCGTCGTGATGCGGTCCTTATCAGATGAGTTTCGCCGCGTTGTACAAGGGGAAACGCAGAATCCGAAATTCATTCAGGCCATGATGAACCATGGTTACAAAGGGGCATCGGATATGTCTAATGTGGTTTCTCATAGTTTTGGCTGGGATGTTACCAGTGATGTGGTGCCTGACTGGGTTTATGAGGGGTATGCTAAGAAATATGCCTTAGACAAAGTGGTGCAAGACTGGATGCGCAATGTAAACCCTTGGGCCTTACAGCGGATTGCAGAAATTTTGTTAGAAGCTGCTCAACGTGGCTATTGGGATGCAGCTCCAGATATGCTGGAGGAATTGCAGTCTCTATATATTTCCATGGAAGGTGTTATAGAAGGTCGTTAATATGAAACAAAGAATATCTATTATATGTACCATATTAATGATGGTACTTCTGGTGGTCGGCTGTGGTCCTACGCAAACAGGGACTACGGGCACCACACATCAAGTTACAGATGGAGCAGGGGTAGCCGTTACGGTGCCTAACGAGCCGAAGCGCATCGTTCCCATCGCTGCGAGCACAGAGGATATCGTGTTATCTTTGGTTGATCCGAGCCGAGTGGCAGCTGTTGGCACGGTGCCTAACAATGTGCCTGACGAGTCTGCCAAGGTCGGGACGCATGTGAAAGCAACTGCTGAATCTATGCTGTCTGTACAACCTGATCTAGTGTTAGTTCCAAATTGGATATCTCCAGATGCGATTGGGGAAATGCGAAATATGCAGATTCCCGTTTACGTCTACAAGACTCCGACTACGGTAGAAGAAGCAAAGGCTGTTATCCATGAAATTGCAGGACTTTTACATGCATCGGATGAAAAGATGATAGCTAGTATGGATGCAGATTTGAAAACTGTCGAAGAATTAGCAAATAAACATACCGGTGAACGCCCTGTAGTGGCATTTTATACGCAATTTGGTCTAACCGGGGGCAAAGGGTCAACCTTTGATGATATGACTAAATATTTGAAGGTCACCAATGCGGCTGCCCAATTAGGATTAGGCCCTTTTGATAATGGAACGCGAGAGGATTTAATTAAAGCGAATCCGGATATTATTATTATTCCATCTGTGTCTTACACTTCGGATGGTACTACACCGGCAACGGCAGAACAACTCTATTCTGATCCTGCTCTGCAAGGGGTTAAGGCCATCGCCAATCGCCGTGTGTTCCTCGTAGATTCCTTGCAGGTCATGAGTTATTCCCAATTTATGACACGGGCAATGGTTTCTATGGCACAATATATATATGGTATGTAGGTTAATGTGTGTGGAGGTTTTTATGAAAGTATCAAGAATGCAACGATTATCTATGTACGTAGGGTTAGCCCTCGTATTTGGTAGCACTTTGAGTGCACCAAATGTATTAGCTGTTGAGGGTGGGGATGCGAAAGAATCGCATACCATTGTTGTTACCGCAACTCGTAGTGAACAACAGCTTTCAGAAGTGCCAGCTAGTGTAGGCGTAGTAACAGGTGACGATATTCGTGAGCGCCATGCTACGAATATGAACGAAGCCTTGAACATCGTACCGGGCGTAGATATTAATACGTATGGTGGTGGCGTAGGTTACACGAACTCCAATGTGTTCCGCATCAATGGTTCCGACCAAGTATTATACTTGGTAGACGGCATTAATATGGGCGCAGCTGGTGTAAACCCGCCGATGACTATTTTGAAAGATATGTCTAGTATTGATCGCGTTGAAGTACAACGTGGAGCAGGTTCTACTTTGTATGGTTCCGGTGCTATCGGTGGTGTAGTAAACGTAATCACTGCAAAACCTGAGCAAGGTGTACAAACTAAACTTCGCGTGATGGGTGGTAGCAATGATTTAGAGCAATACGCAATTACCAATGAAGGTAGCAAAAATGATTGGTACTGGCGTGTAGGCGTACAAAAAGATATCATTGGGTCCTACAAAGATGGTCATGGCGTGCGCATTCCTCAACATGGCAACAGCCATACTGCATCCTTCATGGTGGGCAATACAATAAATGATAAGAACGATGTAAAAATAGCTTACGACACATATCGTGGTGATGTAATGTACTCCGACCATTTGGGTGCTCTTAATCACATTCGTTATGGTAATGAAGCGAATGACTCCTTACGTGCGATTTGGAACAATAAAATCAGCAATCGTTGGAGCCATCAATTATACTTGATGAACAATCATTATAAAACAACATATGATGGGTACTTAACGGATGTGAAGACTCGTGGTATTGGTGATCAAGTTACGTATAAAGCAAAAGACCATACTGTAGTAGGCGGCTTTGACTGGCGTCAAGATAAAGTGGTTAACATGGGCGGCGTGAAGCTTACGAACGCATCTTACTTTATTCAAGATGAATGGAAATTTGCTCCTAAGTGGACTGTAACGCCTGGTATCCGCGTTGACCACCATTCCTCTTTCGGTACTCATACATCTCCATCCATCAGCCTCGGCTATGATGTAAATGAGAAGACAAATGTGTATGCTGCGTATAAAGAGTACTTCTTGGCACCTACACCATACCAATTATTTGATGGTTTCAATGGCAACCGCAATTTGAAACCGGAAACAGGTCATGAATTTGATTTAGGTGTACACCACAAATTCGGTAAAACATGGAATAGTAATCTTAGCTTCTTCAGCCGTAGTACGAAGGATAAAATCGGTTGGGTTATGACTGATCCGGCAAACTTCACAGGTCAATATCGCAATTTTGACACTGAAAAAGCTCGTGGCATCAATGCGGATGTGCGTAAACAATTGACTAATCACTTGTCCGCACGTCTTGGCTATACGTATACTCATATCGATGCAACACCAACTCGCAAAGCAAACCGTGATGGATATGTACCAAAACATGCTGTTAACGCAGGCCTTGATTACAACGATGCTAAATGGGATGCTCATTTGGATATTCGTGGTATTATCAATCGTCCTGGTACAGCAGATAATGTATTCCCACGTAAAACGTATTGGTTGGCTGATATCAGCGCTAACTATCGCATACGCGAAAATGTTACTGTATTTGGTCGTATCAATAATATCTTTGATACATACTATGCGGAACAATCTAACGTTCGTTGGGGCAACCCTGGTGACTGGTGGCCAGGTCAAGGTCGCAACTTCCGTCTAGGTGTAGAAGTGACTATCTAATAGATATAACTACTGCAATGGTTCGATTATAAAGCTATACTAATAATTGACAATTACGTCGTAGTTATTTGTATAGCTTCAAAAAGTAATCTATATCATGGTGAAAGAGCCTCTCGTGGGGCTCTTTCATTTTTATTATAGTTTTTGATGGTATATTGAGACCGCACTAAGTACCATGAGAGTTATTTTCAATAACCGATAAATTAAGTATAGGTAAATAAGTATATGTTATAAAACTATAGATTTTCTATAGTAAAAGCTCTATAATATTATGTATCTATCTATAGGTATTCATAGTTTATGTTTTGTGATGTACTTGTATATTTGCTTGTATAGTAAGTGTTTTGTTACTTTCACAGTTATCAAAACCTTCCAATGGAGAAGGTTGATTTTTAGAGGAGTTGGATCGAAATGAAACAACCAGAATTATCGCCGTATATGATGGCTCGGAAGCCGTCTGGCATTCGCCTAGGACAAATTAAATTCTTGGAACGTAAGAACCCACCTATCTTGGTGAATGGTTCTATTGGCAATGTAATGCGTCCTATGCATCCCGCCATGCAGCGTAGGTTGTTTGATTTGGGCGGTGTAAATAGCCCATTCCATAATGGGATTGTGCCATATGTACCAACTACGGGCACTGATGAGTGTCGAGAAGCGTTTCTCCACATTTTGCGCAGCCAAGGCTTTGATACAACAGGGCTTGATGTACTTGTAACAGACGGTGCATCCATGGCGATGGAAATTATCATGCTCGGCGTATGTGGTGGTGCTGGCGAAGAAGAACGTCCTCTTTTGATGTTCAATCCTTCTTATACAAACTATGATGCAGTAGGTCTTCGCATTGGTCGTAAAACGGTTACTGTAGAACGGGAGCTCAATGAAAATGGTGAGTTCGAATTGCCCTCTGTAGAGACTGTTGAGCAACGCATTATCGAGACAAAACCTGGGGCGTTGCTTATCATTCCTTATGATAATCCTACAGGTCAATTATTTAGCAAAGAAACGCTTATTGAATATACTAAATTGTGCGTTAAACATAATTTATGGATTATCTCTGACGAAGCGTACCGTGAATTGGCTTATGAAAAAGGGAAAGAAACATCTAGCATTTGGGCCTTAACCGATAAAGATGTGCCTGGCATCGAAGGCCGCCGTATCAGCCTTGAAACGGCTAGCAAGGTTTGGAATGCTTGTGGACTTCGCATTGGAGCTATCATTACGGATAATAAATTATGTTATGAAAAATCTGTTGCGGAATATACGGCAAACCTCAGCGCTAATACATTGGGCCAATATATTTTTGGTGCTTTGAAACATGAGTCCTATGCGCAATTGCACAACTGGTATGAGCAACAACGCGACTACTATCGTCAAATGATCTTTGAACTCCACAAAGGTTTTAAAGAGGCAGAACCGGACTTTATCGTGTCTCGCCCTGAAGCGTCTATTTACTTTGTAATCGACGTGAGAAAGGTTGCAAAACCTGGCTTTGATGGTGTAGAATTTGCTTCTTGGTGTGCCGAACACGGTGCAGTAAGCCTTGATGACGGCAAGGAATATACACTTCTCATGGCACCGCTCAATGGTTTCTATAGCGGTAAAAACGGCAATGATAACCCTGGTAAAACACAATTGCGTGTGTCTTTCTGTGAAAACCCAGATTTATTGCGCTTGGCTCCTGAATTATTATCTAAACTATTTAGAGCTTACGAAGCACAACGAAATGTATAAAAGTAAAGAGTGCCCTCCCAAATGGGAAGGCACTCTTTTTAAGTTATGAGTTGTATATATACTATAAGTGGTATAGTATCACATAAAAAAGAGCTATAATTTTGAATATTATAGCTCTTTTCGTTTTTCCCTAGATATGGTAAGTAGGGAAGGGCTTTTATTTACTTTCTTCATTATGCTGCGGTCCCTTAGTACGTATTTCGACTGCCAGTTGCTCGCTAGGTATGGAGCTTTCATCAATTGATGGATATGATGTGTCTTCTAAGATAACCGTTTCTAATAATTTGTCAATTTCGTCAGACTGTATGGATACTTCTTTGTTGTACCATTCGCCAAATTCGTGAATAACCTCTTCGTTGCGACGAAAATAGGTATATTGGTCGATTTTGCGCGATTCCACAAGTTCAGCATTCTCTAAGATGCTCATAAATGTAGAAATAGAAGATTGCGATACACCGCAGCGCTTTTGGATACTCTTAACGCTCACACTATGAGGGAAATCGATAAGAGTGTTAGAGTGTACTTGTACACCGAATTCTTTCTCTGGGTGTTTTAGCCACAATATAATATCTAACCGATGCGGATTTGATAATGCTTTCAAGATTTTTAACGGGTCCATAGGGCCTCCTCTTAATTAAAAAATAACGAGTTCCCAACCTTGACCGTGGACTTGCATTATGCGGTCGTATTATACGCGTCTTGCTCCGTATAGGGTTTTTGCTACCTTTATCATACGCTACTTTTACCATGAAAGCTAGACTTACTTATAAAATTCACGAATTGATGAATTTTATTGCACTCATCTAGAAGGGAAAGTATACATTAGTATTAATATATAATGAGTATATATACAACATGTATAGACTATTATAATATATTTCTGAAAAATATAGAATATATTCATCTTTCTGTGATAATTTTTAAAGGTATTTTGGTTCTAAATAGAGAAATATATATACTATATGAACTTATGTAAGTCTAAGCTTTCATTTAAAGGAGCTGAGTATATGGCAATTGATCGCAATGAAACATTTGATGTTATCGTTGTTGGCGCAGGGCCAGCGGGTTCTGCGGCAGCATTACGCTTAGCGGAGCAGAGGGTAAAAGTTTTACTCATCGAACGTGGCACCGCACCAGGCGCTAAAAACATGATGGGGGGACGTATCTATACACATTCTTTGGAACGTCTTGTTCCGGACTTTAGAGACCGTGCGCCGTTGGAACGAAAGGTGACAAAAGAGCGTATTTCTATTGGTACAGGCAATGAAATGACCACTATCGAGTACAGTTACCAAGATGGTGAACCTAATGAAGAATCCTACGTAGTATTGCGTGCTAAATTTGATAAATGGTTAGCAGAAGAGGCGGAGAAAAAAGGGGCTCTCCTTGTGTCTAATGTACAGGTAACTGAGCTTATTACCGAAGGTGAAGGAAAACGTCGCCGCGTAATAGGTGTTCGCTGTCATGATGACGAAGTATATGCAAAACTAGTTATCATCGCAGAAGGTTCTAATACATTATTATTGGAAGAAGCTGGTCTTACAGGTCCTACAGATCCAAAAACAATGGCTGTAGGGGTGAAAGAAGTATATAAACTCAAAAAAGAGGATCTTGAAAATCGTCTCATGCTATCTGGCGATGAGGGGATGGCGTGGCTTACTTTGGGCGATATGACCGATGGCTTATTGGGCGGTGGCTTTATTTACACGAATAAAGACAGTCTTTCCGTAGGTATGGTTGTAGGCCTTGAAGATATCGGCAAAGCCAATAAATCGGTAGATGACATGTTGTTAGCTTTCACCAATCATCCAAGAATCGCACCATTATTAAAAAATGGCCAATTGAAGGAGCATAGTGCGCATCTCGTACCTGAAGGCGGGTTTAAAGCTCTGCCTACATTGGGTGGTAATGGGTATGTTATCGTCGGTGATGCGGCGCGCATGTGTATGAATCTTGGTTATACCATTCGTGGGATGGACCTTGCCATCGAATCTGGCATGTGTGCAGCCGATGCGGTTAATGTAGCCTTGCGCGATGAAAACATGGAGCGCGTTGCTAAATTGTATGAACGTCAAATCAAGAATTCTTGGTTATATAAGGATATGAAGCTTTATAAAAATATGCCTGCCTTCCTCGCATCAAATCCTCGCATATTCAAAGAGTATCCAGCTCTTGTGAATCATGTGATGCGCGATGTATTCACTGTAAATGGTGATGGTGCAGTCCCAATGATGAAGAAATTGATGGGTAGTGTAAGTGATGTTGGTTTAGTTACCTTGATTCGTGATGCTTGGAAAGGGGTGCGTTCCCTATGAAATTAGAAGAGCGCTTGGGCGCCAATAAATACTATGTAGATGAAACGTCTCCTCATATCATTGTGGATGGCGCCGGCTTTAGCTTGGAAGAGAAAATGAAACTCGTAAACGGCTGTCCTGCCGGTCTATATACATTACAAGAAAATGGTGATTTAGCTTTTGATTTCGCTGGGTGTCTTGAGTGCGGCACCTGCCGTGTTCTCTGTGGCGAAACAATCGTAAAAACCTGGAAATATCCGCGTAACGCTAAGGGCGTAGAATTTAGACAGGGGTGAGTGTATGGAGTTATTAGTATGTATCAAACAGGTTCCAGATACATCTGAGATTAAGCTGGATCCGGAAACGAATAATCTCATCCGCACAGGTCTGCCTAGTATTGTAAACCCTTACGATATGCATGCTTTAGAGGCAGCTCTTGCGGTAAAAGACCAATATGAAGGTAGTCGTGTAACCGTTGTCACTATGGGGCCTCCTCAAGCTGAGGCGGCACTTCGCGAGTGTTTGTCTCTCGGTGCAGACGATGCGGTGCTTATTACAGACCGTGCTTTCGGCGGTGCTGATACATTGGCTACAAGCTATACGATTGCCTCTGCCATTCGTCATATTCAACGTACCATGAATCGCGAGTTCCAAATGATTTTCTGCGGCAAGCAGGCTATCGATGGAGATACAGCGCAAGTAGGCCCTCAAATTGCGGAGGAACTAGGCATGGCGCAAGCTACCTATGCTTGTGAGTTGACCGTAAATCAGGCGGCTCAAAAGGCGATTGTAAAACGAGAGCATGAAAATGGTTATGAAGTGATTGAGGCTCCATTACCACTATTGGTAACAGCTACGGCTGAACTCAATGAGCCTCGTCAACCAGGTCTCTGGAGCTCGATTTACGCTAAACGATATACGATTACGCATATTACATTGCGAGATATGCCTAATATTGATGAAAGCCGTATTGGTCTCAATGGCTCTCCTACGCGCGTTCGTAAGGTATACCAACCACCGCTTCGGGGAAAGGTAGAGATGCTTTCATCTGTGGAGGAAGGGGCTAAAAAGGTTCTTGAATTGGCCTATAATATCAAGCCAGAAAAGTTTTCTCATCTATTGGTGCCGAGCGAAGACCCTGTGGATGAGCCTGTAGATAACAACGATGAGGGCGTGGATGTAAAAGATCCTGTGCAGCGGGCTGCCACTGTTGAAAGTGTATCCTCTAGTGAGTTTAAGGCTTTAGCGGCCATTAAAGGTGAAGAAGGTTCCAAAGGAGGTAATCGATAATGGGAGTGACAAATTTTGATGAATATAGAGATGTCTTTGTCGTAGCGGATACCATCGACGACGTAGTGCATCCGGTTACGTACGAACTTATCGGTCAAGCTCGTCGAATCGCTAAGGAATTGGGCCAACTCGTTCAAGTTATGCTTCTTGGTGAGCATGTTCAATCCGAGGCGGAGGAACTCGTGGCACATGGTGCCGATATTGTTCATGTTTTTGAAAGCCCTCTTTTGAAATACTATACAACAGATGGCTATACAAAGGTTTTGACAGATTTCTTTGAAGACCATAAACCTAATATTCTTTTGATTGGCGCTACGAACAATGGTCGTGACCTTGCTCCGCGTATGTCTGGTCGCATGAAAAATGGTGTCGTAGCTGACTGTACCATTTTGACGGTAGATACTACAGAAGGTCTTGTAGAATGGACGCGTCCTGCTTTGGGTGGCAATATTTTAGCTGAAATTATTTCTCCAAATCATCGTCCACAAATGGGCTCTGTCCGTCCTAATGTATTTAAAAAGCCGGAACGCATTGCAGATAGCTGGGGCCGTATTCAAATTGAACCATTCGACCTTAAACCTGAAGATATTCGCATGAAGCGTCTCGATTTCATTCCGTTCAGCAAAGATGGTTACAACATCCAAGAGGCGGATATCATCGTGGCCGGCGGTCGCGGCATGGGTTCTAAGGAGAACTTCGATAAGCTCTACGAACTTGCCGATGCTATCGGCGGTGTTGTAGGTGCTACACGTCCCCTTGTAGAAAAGGGCTGGATCGAATTGCCATACCAAGTAGGTCAAACAGGTAAAACTGTAAGCCCTAAACTATACTTGGCATTCGGTATCTCTGGTGCTATTCAACACGTGAGCGGTATCTCTGGTGCTGACACAATCGTAGCTATCAATAACGATCCAAATGCAGAAATCTTCCAACATGCTAACTATGGGATCGTGGGGGATTGCATGGAAGTGTTAAATGATATGTTGGCGCATTTGAAATAAAAGACGTAGTATTTGAGCTCTACTTATCAGACTAAATAAGACATAGGGATACCTATCCTCAGCCTTCATGGGTACGCGTAGCGCCCAAGGCGGCTTCGAATAGGTATCCCTATTTATTTTCTTATGATACGGTAGAGCTCAAATGGTGTTGCATTAAATACAGATACGCAACATATCATTTTTGGAATAGGGGCGTGGCCTAGAGTCTATTACGTATTAAAGTGGTATAATTAGGCTATAGATATAGTTCGGATTGATAAGGAGGTTCTTATGGCTCGTAATGTTTTTGTTACTGGTGCAACGTCTGGTATTGGTCTTTGTATTGTCGAGGCGTATGCAAAGTATGGCGATAATGTTTTGATTTCTGGCCGTCGCGCTGAGGTGTTGGCTGAGGTACAGGCTCGTTTATCTAAGGAATATGGCATGCGTGTTGAGACGTTAGTTCTTGATGTGCGTAGTCGTGAGGATGTTGAAAGCAAGGTTCCAGCAGCAATTGAAGCGTTTGGTGGCGTTGATGTCCTCGTAAATAATGCAGGTCTTGCGCAAGGTTTAGATCCTTTCCAAGATAGTGTTGTTGATGATGCGGTGACCATGATTGATACAAATGTGAAAGGCCTTTTATATGTAACAAAGGTTGTACTTCCTTATATGATTGATAAAAACGCAGGACATATCGTAAATATGGGCTCTACTGCTGGTATATATGCATATCCAGGTGGCGCTGTTTACTGTGCTACAAAGGCGGCCGTTAAGATGTTGAGCGATGGTATTCGTATGGATACGATTGCTACGGATATTAAGGTCACAACCATTCAACCGGGCATTGTAGAGACTCCGTTTAGTGAAGTTCGCTTTCACGGTGATGCGGAAAGAGCTAAAGCCGTCTACGCCGGCATCGATGCCATCCAACCTGAGGATGTGGCGGATGTTGTACTATACGTAACAAACCAACCTAAACGCTTGCAAATTTCTGATGTTACCATTATGGCTAACCAACAAGCAGCTGGGTTTATGGTACATAAGAAATAAGACATCGGTGTAGTTTAATGTGAAAGCTGAGTAAAGGACTCGTATTTTGACTAAGGAGGCAAAGCAAGTGCAATAAAGCCGGATAATCTTATTTATAAAGGAAAGGCATAAAAAATGAAAAAATATATCGTTATTACAGGAGCAAGTTCAGGCATAGGAGCAGCTACGGCAAAAGCTTTCGCACGTCGCGGTGAAAATTTGATTATTATTGCACGTAGGGTGGAACTATTACAAAGTTTAAAAGATGAGATTGCTAACATTTCGCCTGATTCAGACGTTATTGTGAAACCTTGTGATCTCTCGCGTAGCGAAAACATTTTAGAACTTTGGGAAGATCTTAAAGGCTATGAGTTAAAGGCACTTATCAATAATGCGGGATTTGGCGATTTTGGGTTCATGGGAGAACATGATATTCAAAAAATGGTAAGAATGATAGATTTAAATGTAACTGCACTTGCAGTACTTTCCAGTTTATTCGTGCGAGATTATAAATATAAGCAAACGCAGTTGATAAATGTTTCCTCTGTGGGGGGCTATTTTTTAGCTCCGAGTGTAGTACCGTATTGTGGTACAAAATTTTTTGTAAGTGCTTTTACAGAGGGGTTGCATCATGAGCTTGCACTAGATGGGGATGTTAAAATGCAGGCTAAAATTTTCGCACCTGCGGCGACTAAAAGCGAGTTCTGCGATGTAGCTTCAGGTAAAAACGGGTTTGATTACGATGCTTCATTTGAAAAGTATCATAGTAGTGAACAGACCGCAGACTTTTTGCTTACCCTTTATGATAGCGATGCATGTGTTGGCGAGGTGGATTTAACTAGCTTTGAGTTTAAGCTCAGCGGGCCAAAATTTAATTACTTAGCTGCTGCTAAATAGTAGATAGAGTTGGATATATATAGATATACATACTTCTTGTTAGCGTCTCACTATCCATTTTGAATATATGTTTGTATAGTAGCTAATATAGAACTTAAGGTTTTATATCAGAAATAACTACTTGAAAGTTCTTATCATTTAGGGTATAATTATAAAAATAAGTTTTGATAAAGAATATTTTGTAAAATGTATTTTTTATATTATAATATTCTTAATACATGTGTTGTGTTTGTACAGATGTTTTTGTAAGAGAGCGGAGATTATAGTAATGTTGAAGAAATTTGTATTGATGGCAGTTGCTTGTGCTTGTGTAGGTTCTTATACTGTTGCTGGTGCTCAAGGTACTCTTGATGTAAAACCTGATCTACCTAAACCTATGGTTATGCAAGAAGGCACGGAGCCTATGGTTGGTATGCCAAGCCCGTTTCATGAGTTTGCTACTGTGGATGAAGCGGCTAAATATATGAACATTACACCTCAAATGCCTAAGGTATTACCTGTGGGTTACAACATTGAGTCTGTGAGTACTATTGATAAGGATGTATTGCAAGTGGTTTATGTTTACCAAGCTGGTGAAGATGCTACTCGTAATCAAGCGGCAGGCAAACGCATCGTCCATCGCATAGCCAATGAAATAAAAGAAGATATCAGCGGCGATTATAACGATTTTCGTGTAACAGCTAATGAAAAAGTAAACGGCACAAAGGTTGTTTTCAAAGGCGGTAATAAAATGGTATATCTCATAGGTTGGACAAAAGACGGACAAACTCATGGGATGTACTTCGAACGCCCTGTAACTCGTGACATGGCTAAAGCAATCGTTGCTAATACGGTAGCCCCAAAACAACATACAAAATAATATAAAAGTCCAGGCCTAATGGGATAGGCATGCGAGCTGTAGTGAAGCACTCGCATGGACACTGTAAGGGTTTTATATAGAACGGCTCCTCGTATGAGGGGCCGTTTTAGTATATATGCTAAAATTTCATAATGAGAATCATTCTAATATACATATAGGGGTATGTCTAAAAATTTGAATAACTGTTAAAATAAAATATAACTGTTTTGTGATAAAGAAGGCAGGTGATGTATTGTATCGATTAATACTACAGCGTTTGGCAAGTATTGTAGGTATTTTATTGGTTGTTACCATCGGTACATTTGTATTGATAAAATTATCTCCTATTGATCCCGTGTCGATGAAGTTTAATCTTCTAGGAGCTACACCAGATCCAGTTGTAGTTGCACAGACACGAGAGCAGTTGGGGCTCAATGATCCTTGGTGGCAGCAATACCTACGTTGGTTAGGTCAAATTATACAAGGGGACTTTGGTGAGTCCATTCTGTACGCTTTACCAGTGGCGACCATTCTTGGCGGTGCCTTGCCAAATACCTTGGGGCTAGTATCCTTAGCTCTTGTTATGGGGATAGTGGTGACCATACCGCTCGGTATGTTATCTGCAAAGTATCAAGACTCATGGATTGATCATGGGGTTCGTCTCGTTACATTTCTAGCATTAGCAATCCCTGGGTTCTGGGTCGGTTTATTATTACTGTACTTATTCGGTGTTAAATTACAGCTAGTGTCGGTAACAAATACCAATGGCTTTTCTGCCTATGTCCTGCCCGCGGTAACCCTTGCTTTATGGATATGTGGTCTCTACATTCGTCGATTGCGTAATGCTATTTTAGAAGTGTCGCGACAGCCCTTTGTACAGGGGGCGCGAGCATTAGGCTTTCCAGAATGGATGGTCTACACCCGTTACATATTCCCTCATGTGGGACTTATGTTGTTGCCTATGATGGGGGTAACTATGGGCGCTATGCTAGGTGGCTCTGCCGTTATTGAAACGGTATTCTCTATAAAAGGTATTGGTTATATGATGGTGCAGGGCATTATGGCTCGCGATTATGTATTGATGCAAGGTTATATCATCTGGATTACCTTGGTGTTCATCGTGATTAATATCATCATTGATGTATTGAGTGTTTGGCTGAATCCGAAGCGAAGAGCCGCTATAAAAGGAGGCTCTTATGAATAGACAAAAGCCCTATACTTTATACGCTATGTTGGTATTAGCAGCTCTGTGGATCGTATTTTTCTTATGCGCTCCCTATATAGCACCCTTTGATCCTGAAACGACGAGTATCGCGGACCGCTTACAAGACATTAGTAGTACCCATCTATTAGGTACTGACCAACTCGGTCGTGATGTGTGGTCTCGTATTCTGTACGGTGGTAAAGCCTCTTTAGGGATTGCTTTCACCATCATTGGCATTAGTGGGGCCATCGGTATCGCTATTGGTGGATTAGCAGGGTTCTCTACACCTCGCGTTGACCGTTGGTTATCTCGTTTAATCGATTTAGTACTTGGCTTCCCGAATATGGTTATCGCCATTGCTTTCATCGGTATTATGGGCCCTAGTATAACGAATGTAATTATTTCCTTGTGCATTACGAAATGGGCAGAGTACGCCCGTATCACGAGGGGCCTCGTACAGATTGAACGCCACGCGGAGTATATTACCTTTGCTCGTATGTCAGGTGCTTCAAATCTACGCATTTTGTGGCGCTATATTCTGCCGAATGTATTGCCACCGTTGGTGATTGTTATTATTCAACATCTAGGGGATGCCATCATTTTGGTAGCCAGTTTTTCGCTCATCGGCATCGGTGTGCAACCGCCGGATCCGGAGTGGGGCGCTATCTTGTTGAGCTCCCGAGATTTTCTACAAACGGCACCGTGGCTGTTAATTTATCCGGGGCTCGCTATTTTTATTACCGTTGTTTTATTTAACTATATTGGCGATGCGTTGCGCGATGCCCTCGATGTATCTCGTTAACCGTTCTGTGTTTAGATTTTTTATGGTGAAAGCCTCGACGAGGCAATGTATTTTAAAGGAGATATTATGAAACGTTGGTTGTTAGCATGTTTGTCCATGCTATGCATGGTAGCTCTCTTGGTCGGCTGTGGCAATGATACTGCTAAAGACGGTAAACAAGGGAAGCATATGAATGTTGGTTTGTATTGGTTTGGTGAAACATTAGACCCAACTCACGAATGGGATGCGTGGACATTGACTCGTATCGGTGCAGGTGAAAACTTAGCCGTTGTAACACCGGATATGAAATTTGCCCCACAATTGGCAGATTCTTGGGAAAATGTAGACCCTACAACATGGAAATTCCACATCCGTGAAAACGTTAAATTCCACAATGGTACTCCGATGACGCCTCAAAAGGTAAAAGAGTCCATCGAGTATACGATGAAACAAAGTGCTCGTTCCGCTAAAGCAGTTAAAATAGAATCCATCACAGTAGATGGTCAAAACTTGATTATTAAGACTACAGAACCTAATGGTTCCTTGTTGTCCAGCTTGACTGAACCTGCTTTCGTTATCATGGATACTGCAGATCTTAAAGACGTAGCATCTAAACCAGTTCTTACAGGCCCTTATAAAATCACTGCTTTCAAAAAAGGTGAAACAATTGAACTTGCAGCCTTCGCAGATTACTGGGGCGGCAAACCAGGTCTTGATTCTGTAACTGTAAAAGATATCGAAGACAATAACAAACGCGCTATGGCGTTGCAATCTAAAGACGTAGACGTAATTCAAAAAGTGGACTCTGCTAACCGCAGCTTGTTCAAAGACGGTTTCAATATTCAAGACGTTGCTGGCGTTCGTGTGTTTATGTTGAAAGCAAACCACACAGAAGCATCTCCATTACATGATAAAGCTGTACGTTCCGCTATTGCTCATATCATTAACTATGATTCCATGGCTAAAATCATCGGCAATGGCTCTACACCAGGGGCGGCACCATTCCCTCCATCTGCCAATTTAGGTTATGATGCGATTGCTAATAAACCGATGACAGATGTAGCAAAAGCTGACCAAATCTTGACTCAAGCTGGTTACGCTAAGAATGCAAACGGCATGTATGCAAAAGATGGCAAAGAATTAGCGATTACTATTGCTATTTGGGGTAAAGACACAAGCTTATACGAAGAAATTCAACAAGAATTGAAAAAAGCAGGTATTGCTGTAACTCTTAAGAAATTACAAAGCCCTGATGAAGTAGATACACTTGGTACAGATGGTTTTGATTTAGTAGAACGCAATGTAGTTACTATGTCTACAAATGATCCTTACTGGTTCCTCAGCTTGTTCTACAAAACTGGTGCGAAAGCAAATGTTGGTGGCTACTCTAACCCTCAAGTAGATGCGTTAATCGACCAATTGTCTGTAACATTTGATCAAAACGAACGCTCTAATATTGCTAAACAAGCACAACAAATCTTAGTTGATGACGTAGCAGATATTTATTTGTTGTATCCAAGTGCAACGGTTGTATCTACTACAAAAGTTAAAAATGTACCAGTACATCCAATCGATTACTACTTATTAACAAAGGATTCTACTATTGAATAAATCTGATTGTATCGTATTTGATAAGGTTACAATTTCATACGGTGCGGAGCAAGCGGTGCGCGATGTATCCTTCTCCGTGCCCAATGGTGAGGTCTTTGCTATCGTTGGTGAAAGTGGCTCTGGTAAATCTACGTTAGTTCGTGCCGCCTTTGGTATGTTGAAACAAGCTAACATTAGCGGCCAAATTTTGCTAAACGGCACCGATGTTTCTACATTGAGTGATAGCGATTGGCGACAATTGCGGGGTGCGAAGATTTCCATGATCTTTCAAAATCCCAGCGCCTATCTAAACCCAAATCGAACCGTAGAAAATCACTTCAAAGATTTATTCCGTGCCCATGGTGAAAGCTATGATGTAAGCCGCGTTATAGATATGCTTAATCTCGTTCACTTAACCGATGGAGAGCGTATCTTGCAGTCCTATCCGTTTCAGTTGAGCGGTGGTATGCAACAACGGTTAGCAATAGCCTTAAGCCTCATCTTGAAGCCTGGTATCGTATTTGCTGACGAACCGACTAGTGCTTTAGATATGCTCGTGCAAGCCTCTGTATTGGATCTTATGAAAGAGGTAACACAGGCTCTTGGGGCAACGGTGATTATTGTAACCCATAATATCAAGGCGGCCGCACGCATTGCCAATAGCATCGGTGTTATGAATAAGGGACAACTCGTTGAAGTGGGATCCACCACAGAGGTTATGGCCCATCCGAAGGATGAGTATACTCGTATTTTGTTAGATTCCGTAATGAAAGTGGTGTAGTATGATTCAACTCGAGAATATATGTAAACAATATACGAACCATAATCATACGGTCCGCGCCGTTGATAACGTATCCTTTTCTGTAGAGGAGAATGAACGGGTAGGTATTGCTGGTGGTAGTGGTTCCGGTAAAAGTACTCTGCTTAGACTGATTGCCTTATTGGAAAAGCCTACCTCTGGGAGTCTGCGACTCTTTGGTGAGGAAATCCATTCCATTCAAAATCATACAGAAATATATCGCTCTATGCAGATGATGTTTCAAAATCCCTTGGCGGTAATTCCACCGCGGATGAACTTAGAAGCATTTCTCTTAGAGCCATATATCAACTATGGTCTCATGGATGTGACTGCAGCAAAGGACGATATCCGTAAGTGGATTCAACATGTAGACCTACCTGAAACGATCGTTAACAAATACCCGCATGAGGTCAGCGGCGGTCAATTGCAACGCGTTGTATTAGCACGAATTATGCTGATGAACCCAAAACTGGTACTCTTTGATGAGCCTACATCAGCCCTTGATGCGGTGAACCAAAAGTTAGTGCTAGACCTCCTACAAAAAATCTATACGGAACAACCCTTCGGCTACGTATTCGTCAGCCATGACATCGGCCTATTACAAGCCGTAACAGACAGAATCATCGTCATGAAAGATGGACAAATAGTAGAAACTATCGAGTCAACTCGATTGAAAGAAGCGGTACATCCATATACACAAGCACTGGTGGATGCAAGTGTGTAAAAAGCAAAGAGCCCCTGTTTGGAACAGGGGCCTTTTGCTATATATTTATTATTTAAGTACGTAAGTGTTGGTAAAGCAATTGCAATAACTTATATAAGAGGTCAAAATATTTTGTTACTATATGAGAATTGGCTTAGTTGTAGTTCTTCTAATAGTGAGTCCAGTATAGATTAGTTACATATGCTTATTTAATATTATAAAAAAGTGGTTATATTGTAGGCGATGTCTTCAGCGAAGAAGCGGCTCGTGATGTTGTAGAAAACTACACTGATATCATCGCAGTAGGTCGTGGTACTTTGGTAGATCCTGAATTTGGTCATAAAATTATGACTGGAAAAGGCGATACTATCGTTCGCAAAGTAACACCGGAACATGTGCCAAATATGCACCTAACATCAGGTCTATTCGAAGCCTTCACACGCACTGACTCCTTGGGCTTGTCACCATTACCAGCTGCAGAATCCATCTATGACCAACACAGAGGTACATACGATAACCATCCACTAGCAATTCCATACGCTGAACAATTGAAAGCAAACATCAACTAAATTAGCAAAAATTTAGCTGATAACTTCATAAATAACTTCGTAAAAAAACACAGATTGTTAAGTTTGTTAAGTAAAATTTTTAGTTAAATAATCGAATCACAATACATAAAACTATACACCCATATACGACTTGTGAAAGTAAGTTTGTAAACGAAAGCCCCTCTTTAATAGACATAGATTTAAGTTCTTTTAACCTTAAATCATAATGCATTAGGAGGGGCTGTTTTAATTTAACCAAGTTTTATAATAGTATACTTACTATAAAAATAAATATACTATTTTTGATATAATAATATTATCTATGTAATTTTTTATAAATCAATATGCTTAACTAATGCTATTATTGGATGGTGGTTATATGTTATATGATGAAAAAGATTTACGTGTATTTGATAATTCAGACTCTCGAAACTATTTTAAAGAAATATTGCAGTCGTATTATAGTCAGAATTATCGAGCGACGATAGTTTTATTATATTCATTTGTGATTTATGATTTATTTATTAAGTTACAAACTATGGCGGATGAAGGTGATAGTAAAGCAAGGCAACAATTAGAAAAAGTTAATGGTATGATAAGTTCAGATGAAAAATATTCAAAAGTAGAGCGTGAAATCATTGATTTTTTTAAAGATAATTGTTCTTTGTATTTTGGAAGGTTCATAGAGGATATTGAATATCTTAGAAATTGCCGAAATAAATGTGCGCATTTGAAAGTAAATGATAATTCTTTATATGTTCCTAATGACTATCATGCCAAAATGATGATTTGTTCAATGTATGATCATGTTTTTTCTGTGAAAGCTCCATTTATTATGGATTTATTTGAGATTGCAAAACATGATGTTGAGAAGTTTACTGAGCAGATAATATTTGATTCAGATGGATTGGATGAATCAATAAGAAAAAAAATTACAGATAAATATTTAAAGAGAATGACTAATGTTTCATTAAAAAAATCATATAAAACATTTCTTAAACTTCTATATAATACAGACGATGAGGAGTGTATTAGAAATATACTTGGAGTATATACTTTCTTATTTTCTATGACCGCTTATTTGATAGAAGAAGGTCGAATAGCTCTACTCCGAGAGCAGGCAATATTGGATGAATTCTCTAAAATCAGTATTGATGAATTAGAAAACACTTCTGTTCGTGCTGAAATTTTAGTTTCTATGGTATTAAAATATTCTATTATAATGGAAATTGTTAGAGAAAATGAGGAAGTATTTGAATATTTGAAAAATCGTGTCTTAACTCCAACTGGTTTAGCGGAGTATCGTGCTTTCTACCCTCAGGATCTAAGGTCTGAGTACGGATTTTTTAAGGATACTTCATCTCTTCATAAGAATAAATATATTAAAGAGATTTTTGAAACAGTTAAATCTTGTGAAGATTTTAATTTGACAGAATTTGCTAAGATTATGGTTAAAGCTGTTCCAACATATTCTGGATATGATGATGCGGATTGCTTTATGTCTTTTTTAAAAATTCATGTAGAGGAATTTAATGCTTCAGATCTTCAAGAAATTATGGAGATATATAATAACAATGACCAATGTTATAATCGTGGTAGACATACGGGTGATATGGAAATAATTGCCCCTTATCTTGCCAAAGAGGAACTACCATTCTAATTATCTAAATAATATCAATTTCAATATCAAAACCGTATTTTCAATTTAATAAAACTTCTAAATAAAAAGACATCAACTGTAGGTTGATGTCTTTTCGTATTATTTGATTATTCAATTTCTGCTTTCAAATCGATAATATTTTTTGCGGCTACGCAGGCAGGGCAGTCACAGAATTCAGCGCCTTCAGCTTTGATGTCTTTAGCGTGTTGTAATAGGTTAGCCGCACCTTCTTTTCCAAGGATTTGTGTAGCGCGTTCAGAGCCTGCAAAGTCGATTGTTTCGTCGATAAGTGCAATATTTTGTTCTGCTACGGATACGAGTTGTTTTGTAAGTTCTTTTTGCTCAGGTGTACCTTCAGCATCAATCCAAGACTGAGCGAACTCTTTTACTTTAGGGTTGCTTTGTGGTGCATCTAATAAAGCTTGTACGAGTTGTGTTAATTGTGTATGTGTCATGATGATCTCCTTGATATAATTAGTAAATATGAGTTTGGAAAGATGCACTTACTATCATATGAGCACCTGTTCCTTTTATTAAGTTCATTATAGCACTTACAATGATTTTGAATAGTAGAATGATTTGCGATAGATACTATCAAATAGGATAGATTTGTGATGATAACTGGTTTAAATTTTTGAAAAAATTTTAGATTGTGAAAGTAAATTCTGTTGGAGTATATCGGATAGCGTCTATTAGATTGAGTGCCCCTAAGTGTCTTGTCTGAGTACAAGCGAGTGAGTATCTTAGACATAGTTTATTGTCATAATAAACTACCTTTTAATGATATAATTTACTTAATAGATGTAGTTTGTTTGCAGGGGAATATATCATGAAAAAGGTTGTATGTGTGTTAGCTACGTTAGCTTTTATAGGTTCCATCAATGTTGTCTCTGCAGATGACTTGGTGCGGTTTCGCCTTAATGGCAACTCTATATATGATCAGCCCTATGGTGACAGAAATGAGTTTCCATGTCCTGACGGCCTAGGTAGTTGTACTATAACTGATAGCGATTATAAAAGCACTCGTAAAGGTCAATCGCTAGAGTTGTTTGATACTGTATATGAGGCTAAGCAACATTTGAACTTTAAACCGCAGTTGCCGATGGGGGTAGAGGGACTCCGACCTATACATGTATCTATTGTGGATCACGATGTATTACAAGTCGTCTATGCCTATCATGAGCTTTTAAAAGGAACATATTTTGACCGTGTAGATGATATGCCGAAATATATTAAGTATCGTGTATCGACTCTATCAGGTAATATTGCAGGCGATTATAAGGATTACTTACCTCAGAAAACAGCTATTGTAAATGGGATGACGGTAACCTATCGAATGGTAGATGACGCCATTTACTTAGCATCTTGGGAACATGAGGGGCAGAACCATGTGTTCTTATTTAATGAACCAGTTTCTGTTGAGCGGGCTAAAGAAATGATTAACAGTGTAGAATATTGAAAAAACACTTTAAGTATAGTATATTCTAGATAGGCAATTGATAGTTGTGCAATTAACTACAAAATCCCTCGGAGCTGCAACTCCGAGGGATTTTTTACATTATATATGAAAATGAAGTTATCCATAGTGACAATATTTTACTTTTTATGGTAGAATATCAATAGAGCAAAGTGTTGATTAAATGCACTAAAGAAGCCCTTGCAAAGGATGGCGGTCCTAGCAAGGGCTTTTTTGTCAGATCGTGGTGACAAACCAAGGTTAGTTACCAATAATCGATAGTAGCCAATCTAACCATTTGCAAATATAATAACTTATTACATTTGCCATGATAGCTACAAGAATCGTTGAGAGCGTGTTGATTTAAATGCACCTCCTTTCCGTTACCTGATTTGGAAAGGAATTGGTAACACTTATAGTATAGCAAAATATACTTTACACAAATAGCGATATACAGTCCTCTTTGTTGTGCTTGAGATTAAAAATAACGGAGTTTTTATGAACTTAGAAAATTACAAGATTTCAAAGCTACCATATATAGAAAATGGTAGTAATGAAATTATGGAAAAGTACCAAATACGTGCGCAATATGAAACGGAACCGCCTCATGGTGATGCTATATATTCTATTTCTATAAAGGGAAAAACATTGCCATTTTGGATTTATGGTAGAGATGTTACCTTTATAGGTAGTAGTATGGTTATGGTGGAGTCTGTAAAATGTAAAACATGGAATCCAATTCAAACTATAATTATTGATTTAAAGCGTGAAGTATATGCTAACTTAAAGGAATGGTATACAGATATTTCCTTTGTTAATGAATGCATTGAGCTAACGAACCAAGTGGTAAAGAAGAAGAAACTCATTAAGAATGATTTTGATGATTTAGAGTGGACTAACTACTAACGATGAGTTTTATGAAATCATATTCATTTTATTTTAATTGACATAAGTCTATAGAATACAGTACAATACCCTTATATCTTAAATCAAGCGATGAACGGGTATAAAGGTTTACAAATCCTGCTTTCAGAGAGTTGCCGGCTGGTGCGAGGCAATAGAGGTTGTACGCTGACACTCTCCCGTGAGCTTTGATGGCGAATACAGCAGTAGTCATTGACGGTGGTTCCGTTATACCCGAAACAAGTCCCAATTAGGGTGGTACCGTGTTATGAATATAACGCCCCTTTGAGCAACGACAGTTGTTCTGAGGGGCTTTTTTATTTGTGAAAGTCTAGTAAATCACTGATTATATATGGTGTCGACATTGGCGATGTTACAAACTTTCACTATGGATAGATATAATAAAGTGTTATGTTTTATGAGGATAGAAAAGGTGGCTATTATGGAACAGAATCGCGTATATTTCTTTGATACAACCCTTCGTGATGGGGAACAAACACCAGGTGTATCTTTACAAACTCCTGAAAAAATTGAAATTGCGAAAGGCCTAGTACGTCTAGGCATCGACGTAATCGAGGCTGGATTCCCAGCGGCATCCCCTGGAGATTTTGAAGCGGTACAAACGATTGCACGCGAAGTCAAAGGTGCAACAATTTGTGCGTTGGCTCGTGCTAATGAAAAGGACGTACAAAAAGCGATTGATGCGTTGAAAGATGCGGAACGTAGCCGTTTACATGTATTCATTGCTATTTCCGAACTTCATATGGAATATAAATTAAAAATGACTCGCCAAGAGGTATTGGATAAGGTTAAATCCGTATTGGCATATGCAAAAGGTAAGGTTGATGAAATCGAGTTCTCCGGTGAAGACGCGGCACGCTCTGATTTAGATTTCGCATGCCAAGTATTTGGTGTTGCAATTGCTGGTGGCGCTACAATTATTAACGTACCAGATACAGTAGGTTATATGAACCCTAATGAGTTCGGTGATAAAATCCGCTACATCAAAGAACATACATCAGGAATTGAAAATGCAATTATCTCTGTTCACTGCCATGATGACTTAGGCCTTGCCAATGCGAATACATTAGCCGCTATTAAAGCAGGTGCACGCCAAGTAGAAGGCACAATTAATGGTCTGGGTGAACGGGCTGGTAACGTAGCGATTGAAGAAGTGGTAATGGCTCTTAAAACACGCCATGATTATTTCGATGACCTTCAAGTGAACATCGATACAAAACAATTTACGAAAGTATCTAAACTTGTGAGCCGTTTAACAGGTGTTGTAGTTCCTCCAAATAAAGCAATCGTTGGTTCTAACGCCTTTGCTCATGAGTCCGGTATCCATCAACATGGTATGATGAGCAATCCTGAAACGTATGAAATCATGACTCCTGAGTCCGTAGGTGCTGAAAAAACAGACCTTGTATTGGGCAAACATTCTGGCCGTCATGCCTTCGCTGATCATTTGGCAAAACTTGGTTTCCAATCTTTCGCTGAGGAAAAAATCAACGATCTCTTCGCTAAGTTTAAAGAGTTGGCAGACCGCAAAAAACAAGTATACGATGATGATATCGTAGCCCTCGTAGTAGACAATCTTCACCACAAAAAAGCATTTGAGCTTGTAGCTCAATACTACAAATTGGGTGAAAAAGGCTACGCATATGCCGATGTTCGTCTCATGACTCCAGATGGTGAAAGAGCGGATGCTGCCGTAGGTGACGGTCCAGTAGATGCGTCCCTTAAAGCGGTTGAACGTGTGGTTGGCTTGCCAATCAGCTTAAAAGACTACCAAATCCGTGCTATCACAGCCGGTAAAGATGCCCTTGGGGAAGCAACCCTTAAGGTAGAATACAACGGTCGCTTGTACCATGGTCGTGGTATCAGCACCGATATCGTTAAATCAAGTGTAAATGCATATATCAATG
>NZ_CAUVFT010000015.1:0-51785 GCF_963551295.1 uncultured Veillonella sp. | reverse complement strand
AGCGCCTGCCTTACAAGCAGGATGTCGGCAGTTCGATCCTGTCATCGTCCACCAAAGTAAACGGTTATCTTCGGATAACCGTTTTTTAGTATGTAAAATTATCGCGGTGCGTACATGATGATATATACACCTACAAGACATACGATACCACCGATGATGTCGTACATGTCTGGTCGCAAGCCGTCCACAAGCCAGCCCCAGAGAATAGAGAGGGCAATGAATACACCGCCATAGGCGGCGTAAACTTTACCAAAACTAGCTTCTGGTTGAAAGGTAGGGATAATACCGTATAAAAATAATATAAATGCACCTGCGATCAGGTAAATCGGTCCTTTGTCATCGCGCATATAGAGCCATACGAGATAGCCACCACCGATTTCCGCAAGTCCTGCCAATATAAAGAAGAGAATAGATAAGAGCATAGTAACCTCACTGTATTCTTACTGTATTAATTGAAATCTATTCTCTATTGTACAACCTGAGTTAGAAGAGAGCAATTATTTTATACCCTTAGACTATTAATCGTTTAGAATGAAAGAGAAAATTTACTTAAATATAGATTTTAGTAGTGATGGAATTGAGTCGTGTTGTGAAAATAACAAAACCCCGTACACCTAAAAAAGTATACGAGGTTTTGTTATTTTTTATAAACGTGGTGGTGATTCGCTTTGTACATAATCCATGAAGGTATGCATTGTTTCTGTTTTAGAATTGTTCTTCTTAAATGCGAAGCACACTTGTAGTTTGAATGGTTTTTCTAAAGGTACAAAGCCATCATTGATATTTAAGGAGCTTAAAATTTGACGTGCTACAATGCAGCCAGATTTATTCTTTTGACAATAGTCGATCATTGTATATGGATTGGACAGGCGGCTACCGCGGATATGTAGGTTTTGTTGACCGTTCCCAACATAGTTTTTTAATGTGCGGTACATAAAGTATTTAGGAGGATACATGAGCAATGGTTGCTGCTGGATAGCTTTCAAACTAGCCGTTTCCATACCGTTCACTAAGTTTGGTGCATAGTATACAAATTCGTCTTCTCTAAGAGCGGTGGATTCATATGCGGACATATCCTTATTGTTTGGCAAATAGAGTAATGCAATGTCGATGCGATTTTCGCGCAAGTCGAGCATCAATTCTTCTTCTTCCATGTCGTAAATGCTGACAGAGAATTCAGGATGATTTTGGAAGAAGTGGGAAACGTAACCGTTTAGACGGATATCCCCGAGACTACGTAATACGCCAATATTTAGAATTGGCCGTTCAACCTTGCTGGCCAAACGAATGGATTGGATAGCTCGTTCCAACGTGTCGAGAACTTGTTCTGCTTCTGGTAGAAATAACTCACCTTCTGGTGTTAAACGGCTACCTCTTGTAGAACGGGAGATTAATTTCACACCAACTAAACGCTCCAACTTTTTCATTTGAGCGCTGAAAGCTGATTGTGTAATATTCATAGATTGTGCAGCTAGTGTAAAGCTTCCTGTTTTATTATAGGTAATAAAACTTTGTAGCTCTTGCATTGTAGGTAACTCTTTCATGCTATTCCCCCAATTTAGTTATAAGAATCCAATGATACCTATTACCTTACTTATTCATATTGTAGCATACTATAATTGATTTTTCATCTAAATCTATAAAATATGATGAAACATGCACAATCGATATAGAGAGTAGTATTATCGTAAAAAAGTGTAATCAAAAAATGTGATTATGCACTTATTTCAATAACTTTCACAAGTATCGATAATTGACATAAGTAGATGAAAATGATATTATACTTGGGTACCATTATGTGTAGGTACAAGTTTATTTTAATCTTATGAGGTGATAATCACATGGCAACGAGAAGAGAGGCTCGATTCAAACTTTGTCGTCGCTTTGGTGTGAACGTATTCGGTCACGCAAAAGCCTTGAATCGCGTCAAAAAAGACCAACGTCAGAAGAAAATGTCTGAGTATGGCACACAATTATTAGAAAAACAAAAAGTTAAAGCTTACTACAACTTGCTAGAACGCCAGTTCGTACGCTATTATGATAAAGCGAAAAAAATGCAAGGTGTTACAGGTCAAAACATGTTGATCCTTTTGGAACAACGCCTTGATAACCTTGTATATCGCATCGGTTTCGGTAACTCCATTCGTCAAGCTCGTCAAATGGTAAACCATGGCCACATCTTGGTAAACGGTCGTCGTGTAGACATTCCTTCCTTCTCCTGCAAACCAGGCGATGTAATCGAATTACGCGAAGCATCTCGTGACAACGAAATGTTCAAAACTAATTTCCAAGAACTTCGTTCTTTCGAACTTCCTTACATTGAAAAAGACTTGGACGGCTTCAAAGCTACTTTCACTCGTCTTCCTCAACGTGAAGAACTTCCTATCGAAGTTAACGAAACACTTATCGTCGAATTGTACTCCAAATAATTTGGCGCTTTTGGGAAAACCACTCAGAATTGGGTGGTTTTTTCTTTATGAATATTAGTGTCAAAGGGCTATGACAGTGCAAAAAACAATTGACATAGACAACCAAAATCTGTATACTATTTTGAGTAAGCTTTAGTCGTGTTTCCATTAGCCCCGGAAGCAAAGGACAAGCTGATTTTGGTAGAATTATGACGTTATTAGGAGGATATGCAGCATGAAAACTACATATATGGCCAATCCGAACACAATCGAACGGAAATGGTATGTTGTTGACGCTGAAGGTAAAACTTTAGGACGCCTTGCTGCCGAAGTTGCAAAAGTTCTTCGGGGCAAAAATAAACCAACTTTCACACCACACGTAGATACTGGTGACCATGTGATTGTTGTAAACGCAGAAAAAATTCGCGTAACTGGTAAAAAATTGGAACAAAAGGAATACTTCCGTCACTCTGGTTACCCAGGTGGTTCCCGTTTCACTAAATTGGGTATGATGCTTGAAAAACAACCTGAACGTGTTGTTGAGATGGCAGTTCGTGGTATGCTTCCAAAAAATAAATTGGGTGCACAACAATACCGTAAATTAAATGTATACGCTGGTCCTGAGCATCCACATGCAGCTCAAAAACCAGAAGTGTTAGAAATTTCCGTACGATAATCTAGAGGGAGGAATATATAATGGCAGTAGCACAATATTACGGCACTGGTCGTAGAAAATCTTCCGTTGCTAGAGTTCGTCTGGTACCGGGCACAGGTAAAATCACTGTTAACAAACGTGAACTTAATGATTATTTCGGTCGCCAAACTTTGGAATTGATCGTAAAACAACCTTTGAACTTGACTAACACAGTTGAACAATACGATGTTATCGCAACTGTAGCTGGTGGTGGTCCTTCCGGTCAAGCTGGTGCAATTCGTCACGGTATCTCCCGTGCGTTATTGGACGTAGATGGCGAACTTCGTCAATCTTTGAAAAAAGCTGGCTTCTTGACTCGTGACCCACGTATGAAAGAACGTAAAAAATACGGTCTTAAAAAAGCCCGCAAAGCAAGCCAATTCTCCAAACGTTAATATTTGGACAACAGGTTATTACACCTGCAGACAATGTCTGCAGGTGTTTTTGCATTATTAGATAATTTTAATATTCAAGTCAGTTTAATTTTCATTCTTTCATTTACATCTATATTTAATTCTCCTATAATAGATATATAATAATCGAATTTTTTCGAAAATAGATTTTCATATAGGAGAACTCATATGATTTATAATACAATTCAGTACGTAGTGGACAACGGTATTGGTACGTTGACCTTTAATCGTCCAACAGTAGCCAATGGTTTTAATATCGAGATGTGTAAGGAGATCCTTGAGGTCTTAGATAAAGCTCATAATGATGAAAGCGTTCGAGCGTTGCTCATCAATGCAGAGGGAAAGGTGTTCTCTGCGGGTGGCGATTTAACAGAGATGGAGCGCGCTGTAAACGAAGGGGATACAGAGTCTTTATTTGAAATCGTTGAACTGGTAGCTCAGATTTCTATGGCTATGAAACGCTTGCCAAAACCTGTTATCATGAGTCTTCAAGGGGCTGCGGCAGGTGCTGCCTTCAATATGGCTTTGGCGGCGGACTTTGTTGTAGCTGCTAATAATGTACGCTTTATTCAAGCCTTCGTAAATGTAGGTCTTGCTCCTGATGCGGGCGGTTTGTTCTTGTTGACTCGCTCTATTGGTATGAACCGTGCTATGCATATTGTCATGACCGGTGAAGCCGTATCTGCTGAAAAAGGTAAGGAACTGGGCTTTGTGTATAAGGTTTGTGAATTAGAGGATCTAGAGACTGCTACAAGACGTCTTGTTGAGAAGTTGGCAAAAGGGCCTGCACAATCTTACCGCGTTATGAAGGAAATGATGTGGAATAGCTTCTTAGCGGGGTGGGAAGAGTACAAGAAGTTTGAAGTAGAAAACCAATGTGCATTAGGTCTTTCAGAGGACTTTAAAGAAGGTGTACGTGCTTTCACAGAGCGTCGCCGTCCTAAATTTGGTCAACAATAGTATTGATTTATGAATATATGGAATGGAATTTTCTGTAATTCATAGGTAAATACAAATATAATTAGAACCGATGTGGCTCCAACTATTGAGTTACATCGGTTTTGCTTTCTTTACACCGAAAAAGTGTATATAATAGAACTATTGAAATAGTTTTAGGAGGTCATTATTACATGGCTCAAGATACAATTAAATGTTATGACAGCTCTAGCGATGTAGTTCAAGCATTGGCAGAGGATTTTATTGCTTTCACCAACGAGGAAATCAATCGCACTGAAACGTGTGTTGTTGGTATTACGGGCGGGACTGTTATTAATGGTTTATTAGAATTGCTTAATTCCCCAGAATATATAGAGCGTCTCAATTGGGAACGCATATTCTTTGTGTGGACTGATGAGCGATTCTTGCCGCAATCTCATGAGGATAATTACTTCAATCGCGTGAAACCTTACTTGTTGTGCAAGGCGAAAGGGGCGGCTCATTTCTTGCCAATCAATACAGATTCTAAAACTGTAATAGAAGCGGCAGCGGAATACGAGAAAGAGGTTAAGACTGTTCTCAAGGCTTGTAAAAAAAGTGGCCTAGATTTGGCATTGCTCGATCTTGGCGAAGATGGTCATACAGCCGGCCTATTTGCAGGTTCTCATGCATTGCGTGTCACAGATCAAGACGTGGTAGCCGTTGAGGATGGAAAGGTATGGGAACGTATTTCTATGACCTTTTCATTCCTAGCAAAATCTGATGCGGTTTGGTTTACCGTAACTGGTGAAAGTAAGCGAACTGCTTTGACAAAGGTATTGTATCAACGCGAAGATTACGAGGATTTACCTTGGGAAAAACGCATTGGTCGTGTATTGCCTGGAGCGGTGCTTTCACAAGAAGCTATGACTTGGTATGTGGACAAGGCAGCCTATGATGATGTACACTAAAGAGTATAAGTAGTAGTATTAATAAAGGAGATACATATGGGGTCTATAGGAACACCTGAATTAATAGTTATATTAGTGATTGCTCTAGTTATCTTCGGACCTGGTAAATTGCCTGAAGTCGGTAAAGCTATTGGTAAAGGCATCAATGAGTTTAAAGATGCTATTTCGGGGCCTAAAAAGGCTGTTGATGAAACGAAAGAAGCCGTTAAGAAAGCGACTACTATCGATGTAACAGCAGGGGCTAAGAACGACGATAAACATAAAGAAGCTAACGATTAATAGGAGGTAACACTATGTGCAAAGATTGTGGTTGTGGCGAAGATAATGGCGTTGTAACAAAGGTATTTACCGTTCCGGGGATGATGTGCAACAACTGTAAAGAAACAGTTGAAGGGGCATCTCTAGGTTTACCTGGAGTATTAAGTGCAGAAGTAGATTTGCCAGAAAAGACGGCTACCGTTTCTTTTGATCCAACAAAAGCATCTGTAGAAGTTATTACAAAAGCCATTGAACGAACTGGCTTTGAAGTGGCAGGCGTTACAGACGGTGTACAAAAACATAGTCATGGATTACTAGGCACTTTGAAACGTCTCTTCAAATAATCGAACCGATGGAGCTGTATTGAAACCTTGTTTCGATGCAGCCCTTTTTTGTTTAAAGAGGTAATACGATGATACGTAAGTTTGATGCTAAAAATTTTAAGTGGGATGGTATTGAAACCTTGGTTTATAAACAAGATGGTAGTCCTTTTAAAGATGTAACACGTCAAGTATTATACGATGGTGCTTATGATATTCCCTGTCAATTCCGCTATTTTGAATGTTTGCCAGGGGGATATTCTACCTTAGAGTATCACGATCATACTCATATGGTTATGATATTCCGCGGCAAAGGGCAAGTCTTATTGGGTGATGAAATCCACGATGTAGAAGCTGGTGACTTTATCGAAATTCCAGGCAAAACAATTCATCAATTCCGTGCTAATAAGAACGATTATATTGGTTTTCTTTGTTTGGTAAATCAAGACCGGGATAAGGTGAAATTATTATCCCCTGAAGAGATGGAAATGTTACGAGCAAATCCTAAAATCAAAGAATTCTTGGAAAGTTGTTGAGTCTGGTGGAGGTTCTATGAATACTTTTACACGAGCGGCCCTTACCGTTTTAGTGGGCCTCGTCATTTGGTTTTTACCTCATACAGAGGCAATCAAGCCTGAAGGTTGGCATTTATTAGCTATCTTTACGGCTACTATTGTGGGTTTTATCTTGCGACCTTGGCCAACGGGCATTATGGCGCTTTTTGGTATTGTTGTAGCCGTAGCCACTAATTCCATCACTATGGTACAGGCTCTAGGTGGCTATGCAGAGGCTAATGTGTGGCTTATCGTAGCGGCCGTATTCTTTTCACGAGGCATTATTAATTCTGGCCTTGGTAAGCGCATTGCGTATACATTGATTCGCTCTTTTGGCACAAGCTCATTAAAGCTTGCCTATGCATTAGCTTGTACGGACTTGATTATTTCTCCAGCGACGCCATCTAATACGGCGCGTGGGGGCGGTATCGTATTCCCAATCGTACAAAATATTTCTTTAGCGTTTGACTCTGAACCATATGGCAATACGGCTCGCCGCATTGGGGCGTACTTGATGACAACGGCACATACTATTAACACTATTACAGTAACGATCTTCTTGACCGCATGTAGTGGTAATTTGCTTATTACATCTTTAGGGGCCAAATTATTCGGCTATGATATTTCTTGGTGGGAATGGTTCCAAGCAGGTGTGATTCCAGGTGTGATTTGTATGATTTTGATGCCTTGGTTTATCTATAAAATCTATCCACCAGAAATCAAGGAAACACCAGAGGCTGCTGCAATGGCTCAAAAAGAACTAGAGGCTCTTGGACCTATTACGAAGGCTGAAATTTCTGTTGCTATTATCTTTGTACTTTGCATTTTGCTTTGGGCGACAGCGATTTGGACTAAGCTTCATCCTACAGCTGTTGCGATGATGGGGGTTCTGGCGTGTGTTGTGACTGGCTCTCTTACGTGGGAGGATATCTTGGGTGAACGCACCGGTTGGGATATCCTTATCTGGATGGGCACGCTTGTCGGCATGGCTGGACTTCTTGGTAAACTTGGTGTAGTAGCTGTGTTTGCAGACTTTATAAGTCAACATTTAGCTGGCTTCGATTGGTTCTGGGCATCCTTTATCATTTCCGCTACCTTTGTGTATTCTCAGTATTTCTTTGCCAGTGGTACGGCGCGTATTACGGCTCTGTTCTCTGCCTTTGCAGCTATTTTAGTGGCGATGGGGGCTCCTATTCCGTTTACAATATTGCTCTTTGGTTTGATGAACAGCCCTGGCTGTACATTGACTCACTATAGTTCAGGTGTAACACCGATCTTCTTCGGTGCTGGTTATGTGCCACAAGGTACGTGGTGGCGCGTAGGCCTTGCCATTTCTGTGGTAAGTTTCCTCATTCATTTCTGGGGCGGCACTTTTGGCATGTGGCTCTTTGGTATTTTATAATATATTCAATCCCTCACTACGATGAGGGATTTTTCTTGTTATATCTATATTTTTTATACCTTACTAGGTTTGCTATAGTTTTTGGGTATGGTGAACTTAATAAAAAAACTATGATGAATCTATAGAATTTATTGTGAATTATCTTGCGCGGGATAATATAACGTGTTATTATTATTCCGTGATTATTATTACAGAATATTTTAGGAGGAAACATGTTAGGTTTAGTCATTAGCTTATTGATTATTGCGCTAGTCGTGATTATTAATGACATTCGAATTATGAACAACAACTTAACACGTTTTTGTCTTAGAAGTTCCGCGAATGGTTTAATATACAATCAATAAGATTTGACTATATGGTTTGTTTCTTATGTGTATATTTTCCAAGGGGTACATAGGATTATTTATGTATATAGGAATTCTGTAAACAAAAGGAATATCATTTGTAAACTTTTAAGACGATTCATTGGAATCGTCTTTTTTTTATGCGTCGTGAAAGCTGTCCAAGTGGATGCTTTCAAAAGTGAGGAGATTAACATGAGTTGTAGAAGTGACAATTTGAAAACAGGCGTAGCACGTGCACCACACAGATCTTTACTAAAAGCTCTGGGTTTTGTTGATGAAGAAATGGGTAGACCAGTCATCGGTATTGCCAACTCTTTCAATGAAATCATCCCTGGTCACGTAGGCCTGAAAAATATTGTACAAGCCGTAAAAGACGGTATCCGCAACGCAGGTGGTGTGCCAATCGAGTTCAATACTATCGGTATTTGCGATGGTTTGGCAATGAACCATATCGGCATGAAATACTCCTTAGTTACACGTAATATCATTGCAGATTCTATCGAAGCTACTGCTATGGCTACACCATTCGATGCGATGGTATTCATTCCAAATTGCGATAAGGTAGTACCAGGCATGTTGATTGCAGCTGCTCGCCTTAATATCCCATCTGTATTCGTATCTGGTGGGGCCATGCTAGCTGGTGTACATAAAGGTAAAAAAATTGGTTTGTCCGACGTATTCGAAGCCGTAGGCAAACATCAAACTGGTGAAATGGATGATGCTGAGTTAGCTGATATCGAAAATACGGCATGTCCTACATGTGGTTCTTGCTCTGGTATGTATACGGCAAATACAATGAACTGCTTAACAGAAGCTCTCGGTATGGGCCTTCCTGGCAATGGTACAATCCCAGCGGTATATTCTGAACGTTTGCGGTTAGCTAAGTTAGCTGGTATGCAAGCGGTAGAGGTATTAAAAGCAAACCTTCGCCCTAAAGATATTATGACTCGTGAAGCCTTTGAAAATGCGGTAGCTCTTGATATGGCTTTGGGTGGCTCCTCTAATACGGCGCTTCATTTACCGGCTATTGCTCACGAAGCAGGTGTACCATTATCCTTAGACGATTTCGATCGCATCGCCCAAAATACACCTCAATTATCTAAATTATCACCATCTGGTGTATACTTCATCGAAGACTTGTACGCTGCAGGTGGTGTATCTGCGGTGTTGAAACGTTTAGCAGAAAATGGTCGCCTTCATACAGATTGCAAAACTGTTGCTCTTAAAACACAAGGTGAAATTGCAGCGGCAGCTCATGTTGTGGATGAAGATGTTATTCACCCATGGGATAATCCAGTACATGAAACTGGTGGTATCGCGGTTCTTAAAGGTAACCTTGCTGTAGATGGTTCCGTTGTAAAAGCCGGTGCCGTAGATGCAGATATGCTTGTTCATTCTGGTCCAGCAAAGGTATTCAATAGTGAAGAAGAAGCGGTTGAAGCTATCACAGGCGGTAAAATCGTAAAAGGTGATGTTGTAGTTATCCGCTACGAAGGCCCTAAAGGCGGCCCTGGTATGCGTGAAATGTTGACACCAACATCTATGATTGCTGGTATGGGTCTCGATAAAGATGTAGCATTGTTGACAGATGGACGCTTCTCTGGTGCTACTCGTGGTGCATCCATCGGACATGTATCTCCAGAAGCAGCTGCAGGCGGTACCATTGCTATCGTTGAAGATGGTGATATTATCAATATCGATATTCCAAACGGTAAATTGGAACTAGCTGTATCTGATGATGAAATAGCTCGTCGTAAAGCTGCATTGAAACCGTTCAAATCCAATGTAACTGGATATCTTAAAAAATACGCTCTTCACGTATCCTCTGCTGCACAAGGTGCTATCGAAGTATTTGAAGACTAATACTAGACTTTCATTTAATACTAACTAGAGGAGATAGTGTACATGCACAAATTATATGATTTTATGGAGGCTCGAGAGCGATTAAGCACAATCACGGTGAAAACGAAATTGCTTCACAGCTATGTGTTCTCCGACGAGTGTGACAATGATGTATATATCAAGCCAGAAAACTTACAAATAACAGGCTCTTTTAAGGTTCGTGGAGCTTATAATAAAATTGCAAAGCTGACAGAAGAGGAAAAGGCGCGCGGTGTTATCGCTGCGTCTGCTGGTAATCATGCACAAGGCGTGGCCCTTGCTGCGAAACGCCTTGGCATTAAAGCGACTATTGTTATGCCGAAACACACGCCTCTTATAAAGGTTAATGCAACAAAACAGTACGGCGCAGATGTCGTATTACATGGTGAAATCTATGATGAAGCTTGCCAAAAAGCGATGGAACTCCAACAAGAACATGGTTATGTGTTCGTCCATCCCTTCGATGATGAAGATGTAATTGAAGGGCAAGGGACAATTGCTCTCGAGGTTCTCGATGAACTTCCTGATGCAGATGTAATTCTTGTTCCTGTTGGGGGCGGTGGTATCGTATCTGGTATTGCGGCAGCGGCAAAGTTAAAAAATCCGCGCGTTAAGATTATCGGTGTAGAGCCTGAAGGCGCCGCAAGTGCAATCGCTGCATTAAAGGCTGATCATCCGGTACCACTCGATGAAGTGGCGACGATTGCTGATGGTACGGCAGTACGCCAAATTGGTGAAACTACATTAGAATATATCAAGCAATATGTAGATGACATTATTACTGTTTCAGACTACGAATTGATGGAAGCATTCCTGTTGCTTGTTGAAAAACATAAATTAGTAGCAGAAAATTCCGGTATTTTGCCACTTGCTGGTCTCAAGAAATTAGAGTGCCGCGGTAAAAAGGTGGTAGCTATCGTTAGTGGAGGTAATATCGATGTACTTACTATATCGTCCATGATTAATAAAGGTCTCGTATTGCGTGGTCGTATCTTTACCTTCTCCGTTAACCTTCCTGATAAACCGGGCCAGTTAGTGGCTGTATCTCAAATGTTAGCTGATGCAGATGCAAATGTTATTAAACTCGACCATAATCAGTTCAAAAACCTTGATCGTTTCCATGAAGTGGAATTGCAAGTAACGGTAGAAACAAATGGTGAAGAGCACATCCAACACATTATTGATACTTTCAAACATAATGGCTACATTATTAAACGTTTAAATTCCAGCGAGATATTGTCTGAATAGCTGGGTGAAAGGTTTCCTATGAGCGCAGAAACAATCAATGGGGCACGCATTGTCCTTGAAACATTGCATCGCCTTGGTGTAACCGATATGTTCGGCTATCCAGGTGGCGCGGTAATTCCAATTTATGATGAAATATATAGTTTCCCTGAAATTAAACATTACTTTGTTCGCCATGAACAAGGTGCTGCACATGCGGCAGATGGCTATGCTCGCGTATCTGGTCGCGTAGGTGTATGTCTTGCTACGTCTGGTCCTGGCGCAACGAATCTTGTGACAGGTATTATGACTGCGTACATGGATTCCGTACCTATGGTGGCCATTACTGGTCAGGTTGGACGGCCCTTTATCGGTAAGGACTCCTTTCAAGAGGCGGATATCCAAGGTATTACGATGCCTATAACCAAGCATAACTATCTTGTTCAAGATATTCATGATTTGCCTCGCATCATTAAAGAGGCGTACTTTATTGCTGGCACGGGTCGCCCAGGCCCTGTACTCATCGATATTCCAAAGGATATTCAAACAGAAAAAATATCCATGGCGGAATACAACAAATTGTACGAAGTACCTATTCATCTTGAAGGCTATGATCCAACCTATAAAGGTCATCAAGGTCAAATCAAAAAAGCAGCTACTCTCATCAAAAACGCAAAGCGCCCACTTATCATTGCTGGGGCAGGTGTATTGAAGTCTGGAGCTATGGATGAGCTTAAAGAATTAGCTGAAAAGGCTCAAATCCCGGTGACGAATACATTAGTTGGTCTTGGTGGCTTCCCAGGAGATCACGAATTGGCTCTTGGCATGGTTGGTATGCACGGTTCTGTAGCCGCTAATAATAGTACAGATGAGGCAGATCTCGTGATTGCTGCAGGGATTCGTTTCCATGACCGCATCACAGGCCATCCAGATTTCTTCTGTAAAAAAGCTAAAATCATCCATATTGATATCGACCCAGCTGAAATTGATAAGAATGTTACAATCAACGTGCCTATCGTAGGGGATTTAAAACAGGTATTAACGGAGCTTAATGCTCTTGTAGAACCTACAACTCATGACACGTGGCTTGAGCAAATTCGAGAATGGCAAGCGGAATATCCTATGGTAATCCCTGAGTCTAAAAATGGTGTATTACATGCACAATATGTGTTATCTGAGCTTAATAAAATTGCCAAGGATGATGCCATAATCGTAAGTGATGTAGGTCAACATCAAATGTGGGCGGCTCAATTCTTAACTCATAAAAAACCTCATACTATCGTTACCTCTGGCGGTGCTGGTACCATGGGGTATGGCTTGCCAGCGGCTATCGGTGCTCAAGTAGGGGCGCCTAAGAAGCAAGTTATCCTTGTTGTCGGTGATGGTGGATTCCAAATGACTTGTGAAGAGCTCATGATGGTGCGCCAATATAATTTGCCAATTAAGATTGTTATTATTAATAATGGCTATCTTGGTATGGTTCGTCAATGGCAAGAAATATTCAATGATAGACGCTACTCCTATGTAGATTTGGAAGTGAGTCCGAACTTCTTGAAACTCGCAGATGCATTTGATTTGAAAGCAGCTCGTCTAGATAATGTTGAAACTTTCAATAAAGAATTTAAATCATACATTACATCGGATGAAAGCATTGTCTTGGATTGTCGCGTTGAACGAGAGGATAATGTATTACCAATGATTCCAGCAGGCGGCACGATAAGCGGTATGATGGGGAAGAAAGGGGTGCTATAATGGCGAAAGAACATCAAGTCTTAATCATTGCAAAAAATGCACCAGGTATTGGTACACGTATTTTGGCACTCTTTAACCGTCGTGGTTTTAACGTTACAAAAATGACATCTGGCATTACAAATCAGCCAGGTTATGCACGTATTACTATTACTGTAGAGGCCGATGACCGAATTCTCGATCAAGTGCAAAAACAAATCTACAAGCTTATCGATGTTGTTAAGGTTAAAGTGTTTGAAGATCATGATGTGGTATGCCGTGAGTTAATGCTTATCAAGGTAAAAGCATCTGCTTCCACAAGATCACAAATTGTACAGATTGCCGATGTATATCGTGGTAATGTGTTAGATATTTCTCCTACATCTATGATCATTGAAGTCATTGGCAGTGTAGAAAAATTACGTGGCTTCATTCAAATTATGGAAACTTATGGTATTCTTGAAATTGCCAAAACAGGTATCACCGCTATGAGTCGCGGAGAAAAAATGTAGGAGCTGATAACGTGGGGCGTGAATTACTCCATTATGAAAATGTCTGCTTTCGCCGTGATGGTAGATCTATTTTAGATAATGTAAATTGGCATATAGAGGACGGTGAACATTGGGCCTTATTAGGGCTTAATGGGGCTGGTAAATCAACGCTACTCAGCATGATACCTGCTTATCAAATTCCCACAACGGGTACTTTGCGTGTGTTTGGCAAGGAATTTGGTAAATATGCGTGGCCCAAAATCAAGGCTAGACTAGGATTTGTTAGCTCTGCGCTTGGGCAATTTCAGTCAACCTTGGATAAACAAGTCGTTGAAGATATCGTTATTTCTGGTGCATTTAGTAGCATTGGTATATACCAAGAGGTAGCACCTGAGGTGCGCCAACGAGGTATGCAATTATTATCTGAATTTGGACTAGACTATTTGGAAGGTCATCGTTTTCGCACCTTATCTGCTGGCGAACAGCGCCGGGTATTGTTAGCGAGGTCTATTATGGCAAATCCAGAATTATTGATTTTGGATGAGCCTTGCTCTGGTTTGGACTTACCAGCGAGGGAGCAGTTTTTACGCACCGTATCCACTTTGGTAGCTGAGCAGCAGACACCGATTATCTATGTGTCACATCAAATTGAAGAGATACTATCGTTTATTACTCATGTAGCTATCTTGCGAGAGGGTAAGATGATTCATGCAGGTCCTAAACAGAAGGTACTAACTGATGATATTTTATCTGATGTCTTTGGACTTTCCGTACAAGTTGTATGGAAAGATGATCGTCCATGGGTGATGGTTTGGTAGTTATCAAATTTTTTTATCAGAGGCTTAAAACTTGGCTTACTGATAATAAATTAATGTACGCCACATCTTGCAAAAATTTGTTAGATTGTGTACAGTATATATAATCTATATTCTATTGAATATGTTTGGAGGTTGTCTAATATGGCAGGTAAAATTTTAGGTACTACAGTTTATTATGATGCAGATTGTAATTTAAGCAAATTGGAAGGCAAAAAAATTACAGTGTTAGGTTACGGTTCCCAAGGTCATGCTCATGCATTGAACTTGAAAGAAAATGGTATGGACGTAACAATTGGTCTTCGCGGTGGTTCTTCTAGCTGGAAAGCGGCTGAAGAAGCAGGTCTTACAGTAAAAGAAACTGCAGAAGCCGTTAAAGGCGCTGATATCGTTATGGTATTGATTCCAGACGAATTGCAAGCAGACGTATATGCACAAGATATTGCTCCAAACTTGAAACAAGGTGCGTACTTGGCATTTGCTCATGGCTTTAACATTCACTTTGGTAAAATCGTACCTCGTGAAGACATCAATGTATTCATGGTAGCTCCTAAAGGTCCTGGTCATTTAGTTCGTCGTACATACCAAGAAGGTTCTGGCGTTCCTTGCTTGTACGCTGTAGAAAAAGACCCATCTGGCGATACTGAAGAAGTGGCATTAGCATGGGCATCTGGTATCGGTGGTGGCCGTTCTGGTATTTTGGAAACTAACTTCAAATCCGAAACTGAAACTGACCTCTTTGGTGAGCAAGCTGTATTGTGCGGCGGCGTAACTGAATTGATCAAAACTGGTTTCGAAGTATTAACAGAAGCTGGTTATGAACCTGTAAACGCTTACTTCGAGTGCTTACATGAAATGAAATTGATTGTAGACCTTATTTACGAAGGTGGCTTCCAAAAAATGCGCCACTCCATCTCCAACACTGCTGAATATGGCGACTACCATGCAGGTCCTCGCGTCATCACTGCAGATACTAAAAAAGCTATGGAACAAATCTTGGCTGATATCCAATCTGGTAAATTTGCTGATGAATTCTTGGCAGATTCCAAAAATGGTCAAAAATTCCTTAAAGAACACCGTGAAGCCGCTGCTAACCATCCAATCGAACCAGTTGGTGCAGAACTTCGCAACTTGATGAGCTGGTTAAAATAAGAGCATTACTTAGGTAATCTTTTGTGAGATTATATGCTTATTAAAAGCGACCCCGTAAGGGGTCGCTATTTTTTATCTTTTCTTACATTATTTGGGGCCCTTTTGACGATTACATCGAAAATATTGGAATCAAATATGGTATAATAAAAGGTATATTTGAAAGGAGTGTGGCATGGATTTTTACACGTTAGCCTATGTTGAAAGTCAGGCTGCAGCGGGCCAAACATGGGGCTTTATTATAATTGTAGCTGTTCTATTAGCATTGCTCGTTTTGGGCGTACAAATATTGCGAAATGGTTTTACTAGTCGCTATCGTGATCTGATGGTTATATTGTCTTTAATCGTAGTGTTCTTCTTAGGGCTTGAATACCAAGAGTATAATCGGATGAAAACCTATTCTGAGGACTCCTCTCGTATGGCTCAATTTTTACATTCTTTTAGTTCAAATCGTTCCGTACCGAGCGATCAATTGGCGGTTAACTCCTTAAAGATTCGTAATGGTATGATTTTAAAAGTAAGTGATGCTTACTATGAGGTTCAATTTAACCCAGAGTTTTCAACCTATACGATTACCCGTGTGTATAAGGTGAGCCATACAGATCGAATTCATGATAAAGCGGATGTATTACCATAAGGAGGACCATATATGACAGAAGCTATGGCCGTCTATGGGATGGTCTTTGCAAAACTCGCCATCGGTCTCTTGGCGATTATTCTACAAATCAACTTAATGGGAAAGGGCAATTTAGCGCCAACCTCTGCTTTGGACCAATTGCAAAACTACGTACTTGGTGGTATTATCGGTGCCATCATTTACAATGACCAAATTGGTATTTTACAGTTCATGTTAGTCCTTATTTTATGGACTATCCTCGTAATGACTCTTAAGTTTTTAAAAGGGAATCTTCGTTTCTTCAAAACAATTCTTGATGGACATCCCGTTATCGTAATTGAACGAGGGCATATTTTAACGGAAGAATGCATGCGTTATGGTATACAAGCGGCTGAGCTTAAATTAAAACTTCGTGCTGCAGGTGTTCAATATGTTACGGATGTTAAGCGTGCCGTATTGGAGCAAAACGGTCAGCTCAACGTGGTTCAATTTGGTGAAGATAATATCCGATTTGATCTTATCGATGATGGTCAAATTAATCAATTTACCCTCGATGTAATTGAAAAAGATAGAGCGTGGCTTGAACAAGAAGTTCAATCTCAAGGATACTCTGTTAAGGACATATATATTGCTGAATATAAAGATGGTAAAGTTGTTGTATATCCTTACGATAAAAGAGAGAAACCTAATTTAGTAAGCTCAATAAAAAATAAGACTAAGAGCAAATTAAAGCCTTAATATATAGCTTGGAATATGAAACTTATAAATCTATTAGTATTTTAATAATAGATACATAGTATTTAGTTTTATTAAGCCCACTATTCGTAGTGGGCTTATATAGAAAGGAAATTAGTGAATCGTAAAGATTTAATTGATCGATTACAAGAATTATATAAAGATGAAGACAGTCGGGTAACAGTAAATCCTCATGCGGGGCAAAAGGTAGCTATCGTCTATCCGAATACATATTTTGTAGGCATGAGTAATCTTGGTCTGCACATCATTTATGAGGAAATCAATTTACGTAGTGATAGCGTATGTGAACGTATTTTCTTGCCTGAGAAAAAGGAGTTAGAAGCATACGACAAGACTAAGACTCCTCTCATGAGTGTTGAAACACAGCGCCCTATGCATCAGTTTGATGTAGTAGCCTTTGATGTAACCTTTGAAATGGATTATTTCCATATTCCAGTGATGTTGCGTCATGGTCGCGTACCCATTATGGGAAAAGACCGTACAGAGTTTGATCCTATCGTTATTGCGGGCGGTCCTTGTGCGACGTTCAACCCAGAGCCTTTTGCTGATTTTATCGATGCTTTCATTATCGGTGAAGGGGAAGGCCTTGTGAGCCATGTCCTCGATAATATTCGAGATGGAAAAATGGAGGGGCTAGATCGCCATGCTATTTTACGTCAGTTAGCGGATATATCGGGCGTATATGTCCCATCCTTGTATGTGCCCATTTATAGTGAAGACGGTAAATTCAAAGGCTATGATATTACAGAGGGCGTACCTAAGAGGATTAAACGTCACTTTGAAATGCTCACCAGCGGTGGTGAAACGGTAGTAGCTACGAATTATACTGAGTTTGGTGCCATGTATATCATCGAAGTAGCCCGTGGATGTGGTCGGCATTGCCGATTCTGTATGGCTGGGTATTGCTTCCGCGTACCTCGTGTACGTCCATTAGATATTTTGAAAGAAGGCGTAGAACGCGCAGAAAAGCTAGGCAAAAAGGTGGGACTTATGGGTGCTGCTATCTCAGACTATCCTGAGGTAGATGAACTCGTTAATTATATTCGCTCTAAAGATATGCGTTACTCTTGTGCATCCTTGCGTGCTGACTCGTTAACACAAGCCGTGGTGGATGGACTAGCGGATAGTGGACAAAAGACGATTACCATTGCCCCAGAAACGGGTAGTGAACGGTTGCGTCGCGTCATTAACAAGGGTATCAGTGAAGAGCATTTACAAAATGCAGCCACCTTATCTGCAAAGTCAGGTATTCAGCATATGCGCTTGTATATAATGATTGGGCTGCCAACGGAAACCGATGAAGATATTGAAGCTATTGTAGGTCTTGCGGAAAGAACGCAGGCTCATATGGAAAAAGTAGGTTGTAAAGGTCGTTTAACGCTCAGCATTAATCCGTTTATTCCGAAACCTTTTACCCCGTTCCAATGGATGGCCATGGACAATCAAAAAGTAGTGGAGAAAAAGTTACAATATATAAAGAAAGCGTTGCAAAAGAATCGCCGTATTGAGGTTCTCGTAGAGTCCCCTAAAGAGGCATATATTCAAGGGGTTCTTGCTCGTGGAGATCGTCGTTTAGGTGCTGTTATTGCAGCGTGTGCAGCCAATCGAGGTAGTAAATCTTTTAAGTCTGAAATGAAGGCGGCTGGCTTAGATATGGACGATATGAATTATCGCGAACGCAGTTTTGATGAATTCTTGCCGTGGAGCCATTTAGATATGGGTATGGACGAGGGCTATCTCGAAATGGAATGGAAACGATCCATCGATGAAGCATATACACCGCCATGCACACAAGGGTGTAAACGATGCGGTGTTTGTAAATAGGAGGAATTGATGAATCAATCGGTAAAGCGTATAGATGTGAAAGGGCCCCATGGAACGTGGTCTTATGAGGCCCCGAGTTGGGCTGATCAATTCCCTATTAGTATGGGAGATACGTATCGTCATGGAGGTGTATCTAGTGCGCCTTATGAGTCATTAAATCTAGCCTTTCATGTAGGCGATGAAGCTCAGAGTGTACGAGAAAATCGAGCTATTATTGCGAAATATTTAGGTGTTGAACCAAACCGTATTTCTTGTGGCAATCAAGTCCATGGTTTAAAGGCTGTAAAAATCACAGAAGACCTTATTGGAGCAGGTGCTTTTGGAGAAGATACAGCCATCGATGATTGTGATGCGGTATTTACAAATCTACCTCATGTGCCATTATTTCTGTTCACTGCAGATTGCGTTGGTGTAGGCATTTACGATGCCAAACATCATGCGATTGCAACGGCACATGCAGGTTGGCGTGGTGCTATTGACCGCTTACCAGTACTTACTATTGAGGCCATGAAAGAGGCTTATGGGACCGAGTTCAAAGATTGCTATATATATCTTGGGCCTAGTATTGGACCAGAGTCCTTTGAAGTAGATATAGAACTAGGTAAACGCTTTGAATTAGCCTGGAGAGATATGACAGACCGAGATGCATCTGATGTTGTCAATTATCCTGGTGATAAATTAGATAAGGCTTATATCAATTTATGGAACTTTATTGGTGAGGATCTCGTTGTAAATGGCGTTCCTCCAGAGAACATCACGATTGGTGGTACCGATAGTGTAACGGAAGTAGACTGTTATTCCTATCGCCGAGAGGCTGGGCAAACAGGTCGTATGGCCTTATTTGCGATGTTACAAGACCGATAAAATTCGACTTTCACAGGAATCATAATAAAGTATGATATTTTATATATATACATGCTTGGATTTGTGGAAGGGATAAGCCTTAAATCATGTACATTTGACCTTAAATACTATATAATAAAATAGTCTATACAAATATATTTGATGATTATGATATATAGATTGAAGGGGGCATTCACGTGATTGAAGAATCCCTACACGCTATACAGCAGCGCATGGCCGATGCTATGGCGCGTGTTGGTCGCGTAGATACAGCATTATTAGTGGCGGTTACAAAGAACCACCCTGTGTCGGCTGTGGAAGAGGTCGCACGGCTCGGTGTCACTCATGTAGGGGAAAATCGAGTACAAGAGGCCAAAGAAAAACAGCTAACCTATAAGGGGCCACAATTAACATGGCATTTGATTGGTCATTTACAGGTCAATAAGGTGCGCCAAGCGGTCCCTATGTTTGATTTGATTCATTCTGTAGACAGCCGTAAATTATTAGATGAAATCGAAAAGATTGCTGCAAAGCACGATAAAATACAAGATGTATTACTGCAAGTCAATGTGGCCCGCGAAGCTTCTAAAACGGGAATGACCGTCGAAGAGTTTCCGGAAATACGAGATTATGCAAAAACATTGCCTCATGTACGCATAAGGGGCTTGATGTGTATGGCGCCATTTTTCGATGATCCACAGGAAGCTCGTCCAATCTTTCGCGTAGCGAATGCCTTGTTTGAGGATATGAAACGCTACTTTGAAGAAGGGCAGATTCAATATTTATCTATGGGGATGACTCACGACTTTGAGGTCGCTTTGGAAGAAGGGGCTAACATCGTTCGTGTAGGCACAGCAATTTTTGGGGAACGTGTATATTATTAAGGTTCGGGTTACCTGATAATCGGAAGCGTTAATTGTATTAGGAGGAAATCCAAATGGCATTGGGAGATTATTTAGACAAAGCAAAAAACTTATTCTTAGGCAGAACTGATGATGACTATGAATATGATGATTACGAATACGAAGATGAAGAGGAATACGAAGCTGAACCTACCCCAGTAGCAACAGCGGCTCCCGTGTCCGGCGCATCTGAATTTCATCCACGCAAGGTAGGAGGTCAATCTACGATGACACAACGTCCAACAGCTATGAAAGTAGTTGTAATTGAACCAAAAGTATTTGAAGATTCTGAAAATATTACACATCAATTGCGCGACATGCGTCCTGTATTGATTAATTTTGAAAATACAGACCCTCATGAAGCAGCTCGTATTGTAGATTTCGTATCTGGTGCGACCTATGCATTGGATGGCAAATTGGAAAAAGTAGGTAAAGACATTTTCATGTGTGTACCTGTAAATATTTCCATTGATTATAATGACAATGAAAGCAACACAACTGAGCAAAACGAATATTCTTGGGAAAACAAATAATCTCTCTATAAATGGTGGTGATAACTATGTTAGGTAAAACCCTATGTATAGGCGTTGGCTCAATGGGGGGCGCTCTATTGCGCGGTGCATTACAGCATGGTGTGTTGAAAGCCTGTGATACACACATTCTAGTGCGTCGCGAAGAACAATGTAAGGCTCTTGCAGAGGAGCTTGGTGTAGTAGGTTTTACTACATTGCCTAATGTAAACGAGTACAACACTATTCTATTGGCTGTAAAACCACAAGTGTTACCATCTGTGTTAGAGACTTTAAAAGAAGTACCTTATGGGACTGTTATGATTTCCGTTGCTGCAGGCGTCACATTAGATACTCTTGATGCGGCGATTCCACAAGCTAACTGGTTTAGAGCTATGCCAAATACACCGGCTTCTATCGGTGCGGGCATGACGGCACTTGCCGGAGATGATGTGAATACTGACCTAGGTCGTACTGTACAAGCCTTATTTGAGGCTGTAGGTGAGGTAGCAGTGGTGAGCGAAGCCGATTTAGATCGCTTAGGCGCACTATCTGGCGCGGGCCCTGGCTATATGTTCGTTATCCTTGATGCTTTAGCTGATGCGGGCGTTCGTATTGGTTTACCACGTCAGCTAGCCATAAAGGCAGCTGCTCAAACAATGTACGGTGCAGGTAAGATGGCTCTTGAAAGTGGCAATCATCCTGCAGTACTACGAGATCAAGTGACCAGCCCTGGGGGCACTACCATTGCCGGTATTGGTGCCATGGAAAAAGGTGGACTTCGCAGTGCTCTCCAAGACGGCGTAGTAGCATGTCTTGCTCGGTCGAATGAATTGGGGAAATAATTTTGGCAGATACTAGTAAATTAATACGATATTTTGAAGCCAGTGGCAGTGGCGAGGAAGCTCGCCGCATGCTAGACTTAGCTGAGCAGGTTGTAAAAGGTCGCCCATACCGTGTGGCGGACTTTACGAGCCCTGCAGGTCTTGTCATTGCAGACGCAATCAAGGCTAACTACCCACAGATTATCGTTAAGACTGACGGTGGCTATGAAGGGGCGGAACGTATTCGTATCGCTTTTGTAGACAGCGACTTTAACGGGACTGTGGACATGGGTATTCGCGCTCTTAAGGTGAATTGGGACCCTCGGTTCCGATTGCTTACCCATCGGGATGTACTGGGCTCCTTGATGGGCCTTGGCATTGATCGCTCCAAATTTGGGGACGTTATCGTCCAGCAAGGGGGCGCTCAGATTATGGTGGATGAAAGCGTGGCTGATTTCGTAATTCAAAACTTTACGAAAATTGCTATGGTTTCCGTATCTGTAGAGTCTATTGAGTTATCAGATATTGCACCAAAAGAAGAAAAAATTAAAGAAGTCCGCACTACAGTCGCTTCCTTGCGCTTAGATGCGGTAGCAAGCTCTGGCTTTAGTGTATCTCGCACTAAATTGGTGAGCGCTATCAATGCGGGCTTATTACAAGTAAACTGGCAACCAGCTAAGGGGGCATCCCAAGAAGTTAAAGAAGGGGATGTCATTTCCATGCGTGGTCGTGGCCGAATGAAGGTAGAAGCCATTACAGGTACCTCTCGTAAAGGGCGTATCGGCGTATATCTGAAACGATTTATGTAGGCAGTTGAAAATCGGCTTGACCATCAAGCCGATTTTTTTGTATATAGTAGGACAGCCATGGTATCCATAACATTTCAACCTACAACTGAAGATATAATCCTATTCGTAGGCGGCGGAGAAGTAGCAGAACGACGGATGCAGCTTTTTATTGAGGAGGTTTGCCAAATTATAGTTATAGCTCCTGCTGTAACGGATAGGATTGGCCAATGGGCAAAAGAAAATCGTATCACTTGGTGTGATCGAGCTTTCACAATGGACGACGAAGAGCATATTATTTCGAGCAGTTTATTCTTTATCTGCACAGATAATCATGAACTAAACGATACCTTGTATGAGCTAGGAAAAAAACATCGAGTGTGGACCAACCGCAGTGATGACCCGAGCGCGTGCAGCTTTACTGTGCCGTCATCCCTTGAGCTCGGCGATCTTCATATTGCTATTAGCGCTAACAATGTAGGTCCGCGTATCAATCGTCTTGTACGACAAGATATGATGAATCGTTATGGTCAGTTGCAAAAGGCTATGCCTAGACTTAAAATATTTAGAGAAGAAGTAAAGTTACTGCTTCCTACTCCAGAGGCTCGACAGAAATTTTGGCGAGACAATCTGACGGTAGAAACATTTGAAGCCATTCTCAAGGGAGAGTGGATGATTATAGAGGAGAAACTAAACCATGCAATTAGTGGTATTAGGTCTAAATCATAGAAGTGCCGCTGTAGAGGTGCGTGAACGTTTCTCGTTTGATAAAGACGAGGTAGTTGCCGCACTAAATCGCCTCTATGAATTTGACTGTATCTCAGAATGCGTTATATTATCCACCTGTAATAGAACGGAAATTTATGCTGCTTTAGAAGGTGTAGAATTCCCGAAGGATTACATGTTGGCAGTGTTAAAAGATTTAAAAGGAGCAGATCATATTGATGCAGATGCATTCTTCTTCTACGAAGAACGAGATTGTATTGAGCATCTATTCCGCGTTTCTGCTAGTCTTGATTCCCTTGTGTTAGGGGAAGGCCAAATCTTGAGCCAATTAAAAGGGGCTTATATTCAGGCTTATAGCGCAGGCTGTACGGGAACAATTTTTAATATTTTATTCCAACGGGCTATTAGCGTTGGTAAAAAGGTACGTACTAATACGGGCATTGCTAATACGCCTGTATCTGTTAGTTACACGGCGGTCAATCTTGCGGAGGACAGTTTAGATAAGCCATTATCCGAAGCTACAGTACTTATTTTGGGTGCTGGTACGATGAGTGAATTGACGGCTACTCATTTACAAGCGAAGGGTGTAAAAACGATTTTCGTATCTAATAGAACCTTTGCTAAGGCTGAAATGTTAGCGGAACGCTTTAATGGTAAAGCTGTTAAGCTCGATAACTTTGTAGAGTATGCTAAAGATGCGGATATTCTTATCACATCTACAGGGGCACCGCATTATATTATTACTGAAAAAGAAGCGAAGAAAATTACGACTCTTCGCAAGGGTGAACCAATCGTTATGATCGATATAGCGGTACCTCGTGATATCGATCCTGCGGTGGCAGATTTGGACGGTATTTACCTATTTAATATTGACTCTCTTGAAAGTGTAGTAGAAGAAAATAAGGCGCAGCGCGAAGAAGAAGCTCGTCGTGCGGAGCCTATTATTCATGATGCTATTGAAGAGTTATTGGATAAGTTGAGCTATTTAACAGTGCGTCCTATGATGGCATTGCTCACGGAAAAGGCTGAGCGAATTCGCCGTCGTGAATTACATCGCGCATTAGCTAAATTGCCAGATATTTCCGATAAAGAGCGCCGCGTTATGGACTCTATGAGTCGCATGATCATCCGCAAAATGTTGCGTGAACCGATGATTCACTTCAACGAAATCGCTGGTACAGAGGAAGAAGGCTTGTACTGGGATTTATTCAAAGATATGTTTAATCTTGAGAAAGAAGGCTAATGCCATGAGAGATCATATTCGAATCGGCACGCGAAAAAGTGCCCTTGCCCTGTGGCAGGCTGAACATATTAGTGCAGAATTACAACGTCTGTACCCAAATATTACGGTAGAGCTGGTTCACTTTAATACAAAAGGTGACCGTATCCTAGAGAAACCACTGGCTCAAGTTGGTGGTAAAGGTTTATTTACTGCTGAATTAGAAGAGGCTATGCATGCAGGCGACATCGACATCGCCGTACATAGCTTAAAGGATATGCCTACAGAGTTGCCAGAAGGCCTTACTCTTGGTGCCATCTCCGTTCGTGAAGTGCCGTATGATGCACTAGTGAGTCCCGTGTATAAAACACTAGACAAATTGCCACAAGGCGCTCGTGTTGGCACTAGTAGTTTACGCCGGCAAGCACAGCTATTACATGTCCGACCTGACCTAAAGGTAGAGGTTATTCGCGGTAATGTGCAGACTCGTTTGAGCAAAATTGAAACGGAAAAGCTAGACGGTGTTATCTTGGCTCAAGCAGGCCTTAAGCGATTGGGTTTAGAAGACCAAATTACACAAGTCTTCAAGGCCGATGAAATGATTCCTGCCGTTGGACAAGGGGCACTCGCTATCGAGTGTCGCGCTGATGACATGGAAATGCTTGATATGCTTTCACCTATCAATGATGAAGCAACGCGTTATGCCGTTGAAGGGGAACGTAGTTTCTTGCGTCAATTAAATGGTGGTTGTCAGGTGCCAATGGGTGTACATGGTACGATTAATAAAGGTCAACTCACATTGAAGGCTATGATTGCCTCTCTCGATGGCAAGACTGTATACGAAGGAGAAATCTCTGGTCCTGCTAAAAAAGGAGAGATTCTTGGCAAAAACCTTGCAAAAGCCTTATACGAAGAAGGGGGCAAACATATTGTGGATGCTCTCATAGAGGAAGGAATCATAAAATGACAGGTATGGTATATCTAATCGGTGCAGGCCCTGGCGATGTTAAACTCATCACCGTAAAAGGTCGCGAATGCATCGAAAAAGCAGATGTAATTGTATATGATTATTTAGCAGATGCTCATCTGTTAGAGTGGGCACGTCCCGATGCAGAATTGATTTATGCTGGTAAACAATGTAAAGATCATACGATGCATCAATGGGAAATCAACGAGCTTTTAGTACAAAAAGGAAAAGAAGGCAAAATCGTAGCTCGCCTAAAAGGCGGTGATCCGCTCGTATTTGGCCGCGGTGGTGAAGAAGCGATGGCTCTTGGCGAAGCAGGTGTGCCTTTTGAGTTCGTACCAGGTGTAACATCTCCAATCGCAGCGCCTGCTTATGCGGGTATCCCTGTAACACAACGCGCTATGGCTACATCCTTTGCGGTGGTAACAGGTCATGAAGATCCTACAAAAGCGGTATCCGGTATCCATTGGGAAGGCCTTGCTACGGCGGTAGATACACTTTGCTTTGTAATGGGTGTTGGTAATTTGCCTGTCATTGCGGAAAAATTGATGACTCATGGTCGTGCGCCATCTACACCCGTTGCGCTTGTTCGATGGGGCACAAAACCAGTACAAGAGGTATTGGTTTCTACCCTTGAACATGTTGTGGAAGATGTAGAGAAGGCGCAATTAAAAGCGCCAGCTATCATCGTAGTAGGCGATGTAGTCAACCTTCGTGAAAAATTACAATGGTTTGATAATAAACCTTTATTCGGTAAAACTGTCGTAGTCACACGCGCTCGCTCCCAAGCAAGTGCATTCCGCGAAAAATTAGCGGCTCAAGGTGCTAATGTAGTGGAAGCAGCAGCCATAAAAACATCTCCATTGGAATTGTTTGAGGAAGATAAACGCATCATCAACAATACAAAAGAATACCAATGTATCGTATTTACATCTGGTGAAGGGGTTCGCTACTTCTTTGATGCTCTATATAAAGAAGGCAAAGATACACGTGCTTTAGGTAATTCTAAAGTGGCGGCTATCGGTTGTGCTACGGCTCGTGAGCTTCGTAAATATGGCATTGTACCAGATATTATTCCTGTAGACTACAAGGCTGAATCTGCTGTAGAGGCTCTTGAAGAAGAACTCAATGCAGGGGATTCTGTACTGTTGATTCAACCAAAGGTAGCACGCGATGTGATTCCACGTTGCTTGCGTCACCGCGATATGAGTGTAGATATCTTGCGTTTATACGAAACTACACAAGATACATCTCAACAAGAAGCTTTAGTAAATGCTTTAACAGAAGGCAATGTAGATTACATTACATTTACAAGTTCTTCTACTGTAACAAATACAATTCAATTATTGGGCGACAATGCATTAGAGCTATTAGGCAAAACTAAAGTGGCTTGCATCGGTCCAATTACGGCTGCTACGGCTATGAGTGCAGGTCTTAAACCGGCTATCATCAGCGATGTATATACAACAGATGGCTTAGTAAATGCTATTATAAAGGATATTTAGGAGGATTACATGTACGATTTAACATACCGTCCTCGCCGCTTGCGTATCAATCCAGAAATGCGTGATTTGGTACGCGAAACGACACTCGACGTAACTGATTTGATTTATCCATTATTTATCGTGCCTGGTGAAGGTATTAAAAAAGAAATCGACACATTGCCAGGTCAATATCACTTGTCTGTTGACGAGGCTGTGAAAGTAGCTCAAGAGGCTTATGATCTTGGTGTGCGTGGTGTAGAAATCTTTGGTATTCCTACATATAAAGATGAGCAAGGTTCCTCTGCTTGGGATATGTCTCAACCAGTACAACAAGCCATCAAAGCCATCCGCGAAGCCGTGCCAAATCTTTTGGTTATTTCTGACGTATGCTTGTGCCAATATACCTCTACCGGTCACTGTGGCATGATTGATGACCATGAAATCTTGAACGACGAAACATTACCATTGCTTTGTAAAGTTGCGGTAAGCCAAGCAGAAGCAGGTGCCCATATGGTGGCTCCATCCGATATGATGGATGGCCGTGTAGGTGCTATCCGTGAAGCCCTTGATGCGGCAGGTTATACTAATGTATCTATTATGAGCTATGCTGCAAAATACGCATCCGCTTACTATGGTCCGTTCCGTGGTGCCGTTAACTCTGCACCTAAATTTGGGGACCGCAAGTCCTATCAAATGGACCCGGCTAATCGCTTGGAAGCTTTCAGAGAAATCGAACTCGATATCGCTGAAGGTGCAGATATTATCATGATTAAACCAGCCTTGTCCTATTTGGATATCGTTCGTGAAACACGTGACCGCTATGAATTACCTGTAGCTGTATACAATGTATCTGGCGAATATGCGATGGTTAAATCCGCTGCTGCAGCTGGTCTTATCGATGAAGAACGCCTCGTTATGGAAACAATGCTTTCTATGAAGCGCGCCGGTGCTAAAATTATCATTACGTACCATGCCTTAGATATTGCTAAATGGTTACAACAATAAGGAGGAACTATGTTCCAACTCGGTAAATCTGAAAAGGCCTTTGAAGAGGCTAAACGTTATATGCCGGGCGGCGTAAACAGTCCGGTTCGTTCCTACCGCAGCGTAGGTTCTAACCCTCCGTTTATCAGCAGTGCCAGCGGCAGCCGTATTTATGATATCGATAACAACGAATACATCGACTATGTGTTGAGCTGGGGCCCTATGATTTTGGGCCATGCGAACCCTGAAGTTATTGCTAGCTTGCAAGAGGCGATTCCTCGTGGTACTAGCTATGGTGCGCCTACACTACTAGAAACAGAATTGGCTAAAAAGATACAAGCCTTCATGCCATCTATGGAGGTTATCCGCCTCGTAAACTCTGGTACAGAGGCTACCATGAGTGCCTTGCGCGTAGCTCGTGGCTATACTGGTCGCGATCGTATCGTAAAATTTGTAGGCTGTTACCATGGTCATAGTGATGCGCTCTTGGTGAAAGCTGGCTCTGGCCTTGCTACCTTTGGCGTGCCGGATAGTCCAGGCGTTCCTCAAGGCGTAGCAGAGAATACCATAACATTGCCGTACAATGATTCTGATGCGGTTCGTAAATTATTTGACGAGATCGGCGATACTATTGCGGCTATCATCGTGGAACCTGTAGCAGGTAATATGGGCTGTGTGCCTCCAGTACCAGGTTTCCTCGAAACCTTGCGCGAGGTAACTAAGGCTCACGGTGCTGTACTGATTTTTGACGAAGTTATGTGTGGCTTCCGCGCTAGCAGTGGGGGTGCTCAAAAGCGTTACAAGATTAAACCAGACCTTACATGCCTTGGTAAAATCGTTGGCGGTGGCATGCCACTTGCTGTATTTGGTGGCTCTCGTGAAATTATGAACCAAATTGCACCAGCGGGTCCTATTTACCAAGCTGGTACATTGAGCGGTAACCCTATTGCCGTTACCTCTGGTCTTGCAACGCTTTCTATTTTGCAACGGGATCCAACTGTATTTAAACAAGTAGAAGATACGACAATTGCCCTTTGTGAAGGCTTTGAACGTTTGGCAGCACAATACAATGTGCCTGTTGTAGTTCAACGGGTAGGCTCTATGTTCACTATCTTCTTCACTGATAAACCGGTTAAGAACTTTGATGATGCAGCAGCTTGCAACGAAGAACAATTCAAAATGTTCTTCCATCATAATTTGAGCCATGGTATCTACTATGCGCCAAGCCCTTATGAAAGTAATTTTGTATCTATCTGCCATAAGAGCAGTGAAGTGGAACGCACATTAGCCGTTGCTGATGAAGCTTTCAAAAAAATCAGTGATACATTATTATAAAAGTATATAGTTTGTAGTTGTTTATGTATCGATACAGGTGATGAACATGCAGTTTTACAAGAACTTAAAGCGTGCTCGCGTGCGCATGGGCAAAAGCCAAATCGAAGTAGCAAAGGCCGTAGGTATCAGTAATGCGGCGCTTTCAAATTACGAAACAGGGTATCGCGAACCGGATTTAGATACACTCTGTGCCCTGTCTCGCTATTATGGATTGACCTTGGATGAGCTGTTGGATGTAAATGGAGAAGAACACGAGCCCATCTATGATCTCAGTCCTGTACTAAAAAATAAATACATCGCCTATAAGGGTGAAGTATTTGAGTTGAAAGACTCACAAAAACGTGCGCTCTTGCGTGAGCTAGGTAATCTATTTACTAAATTTGAGAAATCAAAGGTAGAAGATAAAAGTAGCAAGCCAAAAACGTACAAACATGGAAACCCTCATATCAATCGGGCGGGACTAGCTAGCAGCGCTGGTAGTTTAGTGGCACGACGGAATATAAAGTAGTGCAATATACTACATTGTAGATTGAATGGGACATGTTTATTAGAACAATTTAATTAAATCAATTATAAAAGCACCATCTATCCCAATGGGAAACGACACATAAGTCGGTCCTTGGTAGATGGTGCTTTTGTATTAATATAGTGTATATACCCGTGCCAACGCTCTGGCAGTCTTTGTTAAGGCTAAATATAAAAATAAATAAAAGATAATAATATTAAAATATCCGTTCGTGATATAATTTGGTTTAATATATAATCGAAATATAGAAGTAAATTGAGTATTAACTGGTCTTATAGGAGATATTATGAAAGTATGGAGCGTTGTAAAATCTATATTAGATCGAGCACCTTTAACCGTTAAATTTTATATTGGGTTTGTTTTGTTTGGGTTTTTATTAATAGGATCTGTATCTTTACATGCGTATATTAAAAGGCCGGAGCAAATGCAAAGCCTTCAATTATACGAACAAAAATTAGAAGATATATCTTTTAAAAAAGTAAGTGAAAAGTACTATGCGTCTGGTCGAGCCTATCAAAATAATAATCTTGAAATTATTTATGACTCTCTTACAATTAACGATGTTAAAGGGATACTTTCAAAACAAAATATAGGCTGGAATGAAATCAATAAGAATCGTATAGTTGGACATGATTATGATGCTAATATTTATCTCGAACTGTTTAAAGAACGCGGTTCTAATAAAGTGATTTTAATATTACAAAGAAGAAATTGATTATTATATAGGAGAAAGTTATGATAGTAGTATTTGCAGGATTTTTAGCATTTTTATTTTGTCTGTATTTCATTAAAAATCCATACTTCACATTACAGCATATTAAAATTAAACGCTCAAAATCTTTGTTAATTTCAGAGTTGTTTTTAGGTGTGATAATTTTCTTATATATTATTTTTGCAGGATATTCTAGACTAGTGCGGTTTTTATTAGAATTGACATCTGTAATTCTGTTTTTATTAGAAATGTGGTTAAGAGTTCCTGCTATTGAATCGGATTGTAGTTTATCACCTGACGTGAAAGTAATGCTCAATAAAAAAGCTAAAAAAGATTTTTATTCTACATTGCCAATATTTTTTATAGCAACATGTATGTTTGTATTTAATTTCATCAAGATTTAAATTGATTTAATTTAATTGGAAAAGTGAAAATTAATAGGAGTACATATGAATATATACATTAATAAAATAAGAGATATATTAGTTGATTTAATGCCCAAGCATTGGTATAAAATTTATTTGTATTTTGAATGTTCTGAGTTAGGATCAACATCAGGTTGTTATTATATAAAAACGCCAGGTGGATCTATTATTCAATATGGTGAATTTATATATAATTTTTCTGATGAAAATAGCGAACGAATAAAACAGGGGATGTATGATATTTTAACGAATGTTAGATTATTACACGAAGCATCGATTGAGAAGTGGACTTGGGGAACAATGTATATTTCACGCGATGATTATGAGCCCCATTGTGAATTTCATAATGATCCTGTAAGTGATGATTATTGGCTCCAAAATAGATGTAAGTGGGAATATCAGAATTTTGGTGTTCTAGCTAGAGAAGATGAATTTGAGCGGGATGTATATAAAGAAATGCTAAAAGGTCCTCGCGGTGTTTTATTATTGGAGGATATGGAATCTCGTGTATTAGCAAAAAATTATACTGCCATCGATAAGGCGTTTAAGTTAAAGCATAAAAGCTTAGAATCGGAACTTGAAAAACATTATAATAAAGTGGCCAAAAATATATACAAATTAACACCTCTAAGTTGGAGTCGTGCGAAACTATACTTTGAAACTAATGACAGTAATCCTGTTGTAGAGCTTTTAGTATATAAGACTGAGGATGATTCCTGTGTTTTGAAATATGTAGAGAATAACGATGATGAACCAGCTATTATTTCAGAGATTATGTATGATTTAAAGAATGAAGTTTTTGCAATGATTGAGACCTTTAAATTCTATAATCAAAACCCATTCTCTGGTTTAGTATATACATTAACATCTAATGGTGAGGTATCTTTAGAGCTAACTTATGGAGATAAATGATTTTAAGTTCGTTGATGAAATTGATTAGATAAGCTTTTACGCATCTGTTCATTAGGTGTTCGGAATCGATGGGTGACATACTATACTACAAAGAGTCAACTAATAGAACTGACTCTGATATTAGTGATATTGATGAGGTAAGAGGGAAAATTAGGGATGAATTTTAAAACAATTTATTCTGTTGTTTGGTATATATTTATAGGCTGTTTTAGCTTATGGCTAATTTGTGGATTAGGCTATAGGTTTTTGTTTAATGATACTGTTGAGCAGTCTAGAATGGAACTGACGCAAGCTTTAAATGCAACTTTTCCACGAGAACACTATATGATCGCTGGAGATGTATATGATTCGAACAGAAAAAATCTATTATCTAGAGGAGTATCAATAAACATAAAGAAAGATTTACTACATAGAGATATAAAATCAATAAAACCCTTGAGTGGGAATTGGACCTTAGTTGACCAAACTGAGTCTCGTTATGTATATGAAAATCAATCATATAGAGTATATGTAACAAAGGATCCGGTAAATGATGGATATATTGTAGTGTTAGCCCGTAATAATTGGTTAGAAAGATTGCATTTATAATTTTATTTTAAATGGAGCTATATATGAAGATTGGTCTTTCATTATTTTTACTATGTATATATTGTCTATATTTTATTAGGAATCCTTATTTTGTATTAGACAAGGAACAAGTTAAACGTTCTAAATCTATGTTATATACGGAAATAGGAATAGGCTGTCTGGTTTTTATACTCATTAATATTCCTTATGATAGTGCTAATTTAATTCATCTGTTAGCTGTTATAGGTATATTAAATTGGGTGTTAGAATTGTGGTTAAGAATTTTAGCGGTTAAATCTGACTCTTCACTTACTTTAGAGAAAATGCCTATTCTATTGAAAAAAGCAAAAAGAGATTTTTATTCTGTAATACCTATAATAGTTATTTTTATGCTTATGATTCTTTTTAATGTGATAACTGATAATTTTAAATAATCTTAAATTGCAATATGAAACTGAATATAACTAAAATTAAGTATATTTTGATTGATTAGTGAAAGAGAATTGTATGAATCAACTCTCTTTTGTTCTATAAAACATATATATACATAAAATATTGATTTTATGTTTTCTGAGAGATATAATCGAACTAATAAGTTAATAATTATTTGAAAGTAATATATAGGAGAGAGAATTATGAAAGTAGTATCAATCGCTGCCGGTTGTGTGGGCTTAGTTGGCGTTATGTGTGCAACGACAACTTTGGCAGCGGATGTACCTTCCTCATTTATTCAACAAGAAGCGGCTCGAGCCGATGCTTCTTTGCGTCAACGCGCGGAGGCACCGATGGCAAGGGCCGCTTTGTCGCGTTCAGAATCAAGTTATGACAATTTAAATGGCGCACCTATGGATGCATTGCCACAAGAAGCAGTGTCATTTCCAATTGACCAGATTGTGATTACGTCATCAGAACCGGTCTTTAAGAAGTATAGGAACCGATTGAAAATATATAATCATAACAATATTGGGGCAGAGGGGATTGTTGTACTGCAAAAGCAATTACAAGAGCAAATTCTTGCCGATGGATATGTAACGAGTCAAGTGATAGTTCCGAATCAGGATTTACAATCTGGTACACTCACTTTTGAAATTTTACCGGGCTATGTGGAAGATATTGTTCTCACGAATCCAAAAGCTCGCACGAATTGGCGAAGTGCGTTTCCTGTTCGTCCCGGATATGTACTGCGTAGACAAGCATTAGAGCAAGGTATAGACCAGATGCGAAATGTACCGGGACAAGATGTAAAGCTTAGTATTGAGCCAGGTACAAAGCCACTTCACTCTATTGTGAAGCTAACGGTAGAACAAAAAGGATTTGTGCATGGGTCGTTGATTTTAGACAATGCAGGTTACGAATCGACAGGGAAATACCAAGGCACTATGTATGTGTCGTTTAGTCAGTTGGCAGGGCTTAATGATACTTTATCGGCTAGTATAACGAAGGATATTGGTCATCATGGTGATGGATATGGATCAAAGCAGTATGCCATAAATTATGCCGTACCTGATGGAAATCGAATGTATCGCTTATCCACGTATCAATATAGTTATCATCAATTGGTATTTATGCCAGAAGCATTCCGTTCTTCTGGGAATACTCGGGGGATTGAGTTTTCTGTAGAGCAGGTTTTGAATCGGACGAGTCGCTCCAAGACCGCTGCTGTCGCTAAGGTGATTCATAAAACACGCCATAGTTACATTGATGATATAGAAATCGGTGTACAAGAGCAACATACCACAGCATTGGAACTAGGATTATCCCATCGTCAGTATAGTGGGAATACTATGTCTGATGTATATCTCTTTTATCGTCAAGGCATACGAGGCCTAGGTGCTACGGTACGCAGTTGGGAAGGTTTGGCAGATAATCCAACTACGTTATATAAAATGGCGGGACTAGAAGGTGAAATTCAAAGCGGTGTACGAATAGGTCATAAACAAGGTGTGTATACGATGCGTTTTAGAAGCCAATTTACCAATCAACGATTGTTTGGAACTGATCAATTTAGTATCGGTGGACGCTATTCCGTACGTGGCTTCAGTGGGGAAGAAACATTACGTGGTGACTCCGGTTACTACATTCAAAATGAATGGGCCTTACCATTTAGACGACAACGAATAACTCCGTATATAGGTATAGATATAGGTCATGTATGGGGGCCGTCCACAGCGACACAAATTGGTAATACCTTAGTAGGTGGGGTTATCGGTGTTCGTGGGAATATCGGCGATGCATTTCGCTATGATGTGTCATTAGGGACTCCATTTAAAAAGCCGGATGGTTTTACTACTGATACAAGCGTATGGGCTTTCAGATCCAGTCATCAATTTTAATTAAAAATGTGTGTTATTAAATGAGAGAGTATAAGGAAAGAATAATGAAAATTAAACAGTATACAGCAACCGCATTGTGTGCAGCCTTATTAGTTACAAATTCTGGACCGTGGATTCCGCTAGCAGTGGCACAATCTATTGTACCGAATCAAGGAAAAATGGGTCCAACTATGGATGAAGCCCCTAATGGAACGCCCATTGTCAATATTAATAATCCGAATGCTAATGGGTTATCTCACAATCAATATGATATGTTTAATGTAGATGACAAAGGGGTTATTCTAAATAACTCAAGGAGACCTGTATCTACAGAACTAGCTGGCTATGTGATGGGTAATCCTAACTTGAGAGGTGCTGCAGCTAAGACGATTTTAAATGAAGTAACTGGAACGGGTGCAACTGCTATGAATGGTGCTTTAGAGGTTGCGGGGCGTAAGGCACATGTTATCATTGCTAACCCAAATGGGATTGCTGTTAATAATGGGACATTTATTAATGCCAGTGCAGCTACATTAACAACAGGTAATCCTATTATTACTGATGGAAAAATTTCTGGATATGATGTGAAACAAGGTACTGTGACGGTATCGGGACAAGGGCTCGATGCATCGCGTACATCTCGTACAGATATTTTGGCTGAAGCGGTACAGCTCAACGGCAAGGTATGGTCTGATGAAAGCCATGTTGTAACCGGTAAAAACACGGTATCTGTCGATGACAGTGGTAAGGTGACTAATGTTACGAAGACTGGTACCTCAGAGCAAGTAGGTCTTGATGTTTCTCAAATCGGTGGTATGTATGCGAATAGTATGTACTTAGTAGGAACCAATGATGGTTTTGGCGTGAATAATAAAGGGATTCTTTCTGCACAAAATCATATTTCTGTAGACAGTACCGGCAAGGTACAAAATAGTGGCACTGTGGTGGCGCCGGATATAAGCATTAGTGCAAAAGGCTTTACACAAGTCGGTAAGGCTAAATTCTATGCTGATTCGGCACGTATTTCAGCAGATGCTTTCACACAAACCGGTAATGCTGTTACGAAAGATGCACCGGTACTCATCGCGCGTAATAATTTAGCGGTATCTACCAATACAATTAAAAATACGAATGGTAGTGTGCTGAAGTCTGAAGGAGTACTACAACTTGGAAAGACGATGGATTATAACGGCGTTATATCCGGCAAAATGGATACATTAACTAATGTGGATGCTACTATTGAGGCTGGTCAGCAGGGAGTGATTCTCGCCAAATCCATTGCTAATAAAAATGGTGGTGTTACGTTGAAACGGGCTACTACAGGAACTACGGAGCATGTTAAAAATGAAGTGGCACCGGCAGGCAGTATCAAGCGGTACCAGCTTTCTGAGGAACGTATTTATGGGCACGATGATCCGATTCCAAAAGATAAGGTTGTAGTTCATTCTTCTGAAAATTTACAATTATCTATTAATGGAGATCATCACGATAGTTGGACTAAATATGAATATGACCGTACACGAGTAAAAGAAGTAGTAGATACTTCTAAACCAGGACGCATTATTTCGGGTGGTAACTTACAGATTGAAGCGGACCTTGTGACTAATGATGCCAGTCAAATTAGTGCAGCAGGCACTTTGGCAGGTAAAATCGGCCATTATGAAGCGCTTAATCCGAAAGGAAATGAATATATTAGTGAGAATGGGACTGCTACTGGTTATAGTCGCCATAAACATCATGGATGGGATTCCACAAATATTCGTGAGGCGGAGTATCATAATGATGTAGTACAACCGATAGATATACCGGTAACTGTTTATGGTAGCAATATAGCGAACAGCACAACAGGTGCTACGGTAGATACGTCGGTATTGACGTCTATGAGTCAGTTATCCACTAATCCGAATACAACTTATGTCATGGAAACTGACCCAAATTTTACCAATCGAAGAAGCTTCTTATCCTCTGATTATGTCATCAATCGGTTACAACTCAATCCTATGCGTACACAAAAACGATTAGGAGATGGTTACTATGAACAACAATTGGTGATGCAGGCTATTTTACGTCAAACAGGTAAAAGTAGACTACAAGCGGGATTAACAGAAGAAGAGCAGTATAGAAAACTAATGGATGCGGGTCTCACTATAATGAAGTCTAAGTCCATGAAACTTGGACAAGGATTAACTGAGTCGGAGCAACAGCAATTGACGGAAGATGTGGTAATGCTTGTCAGTCAACCGGTAGTATTGCCGAACGGTAAGACTGAAACCTTACTCGTACCAACATTATATTTGGCGCCGACCACACAACGTGTTGCGGGGGCTGCGAATATGCAGGCTCAATCGATTAATTTGCAAGTAGGTACGATGCATAACAGCGGTAGCATAGTGGCGGATGACGCGATAACCGTACATGGTAATACGATACACAATGATAACGGACTGATTAAAGGTCGTACAACGACTGTTGTAGCAGATACCGATATTCGTAATACACAAGGTACGATAGAAGGACGTGACCGTACGACTGTATATGCTAAGAATGATGTGATGAATGAGGGCGGCACGATTAAGCAAACCGATGAAAAAGGAAAGCTTGTTGTGGCGGCGGATCGTGATGTTATCAATAACGGCGTCAAGTATGAAGCTAGCAATAATAAGGTTGTATGGAACAGTGCCAATAGCCGCCGTGAGACCGTAACCGCTGTAGATCAAGGTCAAATTACGGCGAAAGGTGATGCTGTAGTTACAGCAGGTCGTGATGTTGCTATGCAGGGTGGTAAAGTGACTTCTGATAAAGATGTTACTCTAGTAGCTGGACGTCAGGTAAACATGCAGTCTATGACAGCGAATCATGAATTAGAGGAACATCGCTATGACAAAGGAAAATCCGGTGGTGGTCATTCTCAGACTACAGAAACACATGATTTAGTGAATGAAGTAACCACTGTAGGCAGCAGTGTGGAAGGTAACAATGTAACTGTGGTTGCTAATGCTGATGTAGCACTTAGTGGTAGTGAAATTTTGGCAGCTGATAAGGCTCAGGTGGAAGGTAAGAATGTAAAACTTGATACTGCAGCGGCTACAAGTACTGCCAATCATGTGTATAAGGACAAGAAGAAAAGTTTAGTTAAACGGGAACGTACAGATGCAACTAGTGTGGCACAAGTGACGGCTGTAACAGGTTCTGTTGTGAGTGGTAAAGAGGTTGCGATTAAATCTGGTCATGATGTGACGGGACAATCCGTTAAACTGATGGGTAAACAAGGCGTTCAAGTGTCAGCAGCTGGCAAGGTTGAACTCGGTGCGGATAAGAATGTAACGAAAGAAGTGAGTACATATCGTCATAAGACTTCAGGTTTAATGGGAAGTGGTATCGGATTTACTATTGGTACAGAAAAACGAAATATAGATGACACCAATCGTGAAGAGGAGACCGTACGTAATACTATTGCTAGTACGAAGGGCCATGTAAACATTACGGCTAATGATACGGTACATCTTACTAGTGCCGATGTATTAAGTAAAACCGGTACAACGATTGAGGGGGCTACAGTAACCCTTGATGGTAATACTGATACGCAACATATGACGCATGATGATCGCTATAAAAAGTCCGGCTTAACGGTGGCATTAGGTGGTGCATTAGCTGATAGTATAACGAATGCAACGCGAACTATTAAACAAGCTGGAGGCCGTGATGATAAACGTTTGACAGCACTTGAACTTAATGAAGCTCGTAAACAGTTACAAGATGGATATGAAGCTGTAGATAGTGCTTTACATGGAGCTAAATTACGAGATGCAGTGACTGGTAAAGTCGAAAAAGTAAATGGTAAAGCTAAACGAGGTCCAAAAAATATTGATAATGCTGTTAATTTATCTGTATCAATTGGTAGTACATCACAGAAACAAGGTCAAACTGTAAATACCGCAACTTATAAGGGAGGCGTTGTTATTAGTGACGGCGATGTTCGTATAACGGCTCGTGATACTAAGAAAAATGGTATTACCCTTACTGGTGAAAGCGTATCTGCTGAATCTATTAGCCTGGCTAGCGCTAGCGATATTAATATAGAGGCTGGTAAGAATACAGTAGATGTGAAAAATGACTATAAGAGTTCTGGCTGGAGTGCAGGCGCGAGTATTAGTTTAACTGGTGGTGGACTTCTCGATATTAGTGCGAGTGCTCATATGGCACGACAAAATGGAGATACCCATCAAGAAAGTTATGTGCCAACAAAAATTAAAGCCGTTGAACTAGCACAACTTAAAGCAAAACGAGATACGAATATTATTGGTTCTACTGTATCTGGCAAAAAAGTCGGAGTAGATACAGGCCGTGATTTACATATTCAAAGTTTGCAAGATGTAGATAACTTTAAAGAACATAGTAAGTCCGCTGGATTCTCTGTATCCTCGAAACCTAATTTAAAAGATCCAACTGGCAGTATAAATGCTAGCGTAGGGCGAATTGATAGTAAATGGAAGAGCGTAACAGAACAAGCAGGCATTTATGCTGGAGAAGAAGGCTATGACATTAATGTAGGTAACAGTACTACATTAGAAGGTGCTCTAATTAAAAGTAACGCTCCAAAAACTAAGAATAAACTGACTACAAAATCTCTAGAGATGAAGGACATCAAAAACGAAGCTGAATATACATATAGCAACAATGGTATCGGCTATAACTACTATGGTAGTAAAAAGAAACTCGAAGAGATGAAGACCAATGATAAAAAGGGTTATGATAAGATTTATAACAGTATCGGTCTAGTTCCAAACTTAGGCGTAGGCTCTAAAGGTAAAGCAAGCTCTACTACTCAATCTGCTATTTCTGATGGTATACTGACTGTAGATGGTAAAGAAATTGATACTAAAACCATTAACACGAATACAGAAAATACATTACATCAATTAGATAAGATTTTCGATAAAAAGAAAATTGAAGAACGTCAAGAATTAGCTCGCTTATTTGCTAAAAATGCTTTTGAAGAAGTACATCGATTAAGTGATAAATATCATTGGAAAGAGGGCGGTCCTGAGAAAGTGGCTTTGCATGCTGCTATAGGTGAAATTACTGCACAATTGGCGGGTAATCCTAATGGATCGGGTGCATTGGCTTCTGGCGTTAATGAATTAGCAATTAAAAAGATAATTGATAAAGTTGGAGAAGATTATCCTGATCAAGCACAAATACTAAGTGCTATTCTAGGCGCGACAGCTAATAAAGTAATTGGTAAATCAGGTACAACTGGTGCTTCAATCTCTTACTTAGGTACAAAATGGAATTATGAAGGTATAAGGAATCCACGTGAATATCCAATTGCCGCATATTTAAATGCAGACGGATCATATAAATATGTTGATGAATATGGAAATGAAATCAATCGTGATGATATAAAACTTCGTAATTTAGTTATTTGGGTGGAGAAGGAATATAATACTGGTATTGGATATACAATGATGATAAATCGGGATGGTAAGCCTGATGCTTATTATAATGGTTCAATTAAGGAGCAAGGAAAGGGAGAAAGCTTTAGTTGGGTTGTTTATGGTAAAACAATCTTAGATTTAGAAGAGTATAGAAATCTAAAGGGAAGTGCTAATCCAACTAATGAAAAGGTTAGACCTATGGATCCAATGATATCAAATTTTACAGAAAGAAAAAAAGGAGTATTTGAGTCACTAGGATTTACTATGGAAAATCATTTAAAAGAGGCTTTGAATCCCTTAAGTGTAAGTTGGACAGGAGTAACTACTGCATTGGATTACAAAGCTAGTAAAATTGCTGATAAATACTTACCTATTGGTACAATTACTAACTATATAGGTATGGTTGCTGCTGATTCCGATGTTGAAAAATATGGTATTACAGGTGCTGAAGCACGAGTAAGAATGGATGTTGCGTATATAGGTGGTATGCTATTTGTAGGGAAAAAAGTGAAGCCTGTTGTAAATGCGATAGGTGTACACTTTAGTGATTATGAATTTAATAATGCAAAAAATAAGATAGCACCACCTTTATCTAAAGAGGCTGTACAGAAAGATAAGGATAAAAGGTTTGAGGAGGCATTGCATACAACTACTATGTAATGTAGGATTAGGGGTTAATTATTTTAAATATTAAATGGAGCTATATATGAAGATTGGTCTTTCATTATTTTTATTATGTATATATTGTCTATATTTTATTAAGAACCCTTATTTTGTATTAGAAAAGGAACAAGTTAAACGTTCTAAATCCATGTTATATACGGAAATAGGAATAGGCTGTCTAGTTTTTATACTCATTAATATTCCTTATGATGGTGATAATTTAATTCACCTTTTAGCTGTTATAGGTATATTGAGTTGGGTATTTGAATTGTGGTTGAGAATTTTGGCCATTAAGTCTGACTCTTCACTTACTTTAGAGAAAATGCCTATTCTATTGAAAAAAGCAAAAAGAGATTTTTATTCTGTAATACCTATAATAGTTATTTTTATGCTTATGATTATTTTTAATGTGATAACTGATAATTTTAAATAATATTTAGAGGTAAATATTATAAGTTTTATTTTAATGACACCTATACCACCCACAAGGGTTTGGTATAGGTGTCATTTTTATATTACAAAATAATAAAAAATCAGTATTACTTAAAATCTAAGTCATTCTATTAAAATCACTAGAATTTTACGTTTTTATGAGTGTTTTATGATAAAATAAAAGGTATGAATACTTCAACAACTAGGTCTATTACCTATAATGGCGACAGAATTGAATATGAGTTAACCATCAAGCGTGTGAAGAACATGAACATGCGCATTACCAGGGATGGTGTGATCCATGTGTCGGCGAATGGGTACATACCGGATCATGTGATAGATAAATTTGTTATCGAAAATATGCCCTCCATTGAGCGGGCTCGCTATAAGATTGATGCATTGAATGCCAAGCGCGTCGATGCGTTGCAGTATGTGAATGGTGAAAGCTTATCCATCCTCGGCATTCCCGTTACGTTGCGCCTAGTTGAGCAGGATGGAAAGCCTCACATCGGTTTTGACGGAAAAGCTATTCTTACCATGGTTGTACCTCGTGGTACGACCTTTGAAGCTAAACATAAATTAATGCAAAGTTATTGGCGTAATTTAGGGGAGAAGGTCTTTGTTCATTGGGCAAAGGTCGTGTATCAGCGATTTCACAAGCAAGGTATTGATGTGCCTATGCCAATCATAAAACAGCAGCGAATGAAGAGTCGTTGGGGTTCTTGTACGCCTGCAAAGCAGCTCGTCAAGATGAACACCCGTTTGTTAGAGGGACCACAGGCGTATATTGAGTACGTTATGGTTCATGAGTTTGCTCATTTTAAATATTTAGACCATTCCAAGAACTTTCACAATCTTGTGGCACAGTTTTTGCCGGATTGGAAGACTCGTAAGAAGTCATTGAACGTGTATTTTGCTCATCGCCCTTAAAGGAGGTGTACCATGCAGCCATTTGTACATTTACATAGTCATACAGAGTTTAGTTTGCTAGACGGCATCAGTCGTTTGCCTGACATGGTACGTCGTGCGAAGGAGTTAAATCAGCCGGCCCTTGCCATTACAGATCACGGCAATATGTACGCAGCCATTTATTTTTACAAAGAATGTATGGCCCAAGGCGTTAAGCCTATTATCGGTTGTGAAGTATATGTAACGGAAAATAATCGATTCGATCGTCCAGAAGGTCGCAGTCGTGAAAGACTAAAACATCTTATCCTTTTGGCTGAGACCATGGAAGGGTATCGTAATCTTGTTAAAATCGTATCGAAAGCATCTACAGAAGGTATGTTATATCGTCCCCGTGCAGACCGCGATTTGTTGCGCCAATACAGCAAGGGCATAATTGCCCTCAGTGCTTGTATTCAAGGTGAAGTGCCGCAGTATATTTTGCAAGATAATATGGAAGGCGCCAAGCGTTCCATCGAATGGTATATCGAGACATACGGCAAGGATAATTTTTTCTTAGAAATTCAAAATCATGGTTTGCCAGAAGAGGCAAAGGCCCAAGAGGAGCTCATTAAGCTCAGTAAGGAATATGGTCTTGGCATTGTAGCGTCTAACGATTTTCACTATGTCTTAAAAGAGGATGCAGACGCGCAGGATATAAAGGTATGTATTTCTACAGGTCGTCGCCGTGCTGAGATAGACCGCTTAAAATTCCCAAATGATGAGTTCTATCTCAAGTCTGGGGATGAAATGGCAGAGCTATTTGGACATATTCCGGGGGCCATTGAAAACACCTTAAAAATTGCAGACCGCTGTAATGTAGAGTTTAATTTTGATGAACATCACTTGCCGCACTTTGATGTGCCAGAAGGGGAAACGTCTAAAACGTATTTACGTAAGGTTTGTGAACGAGAAATTCCACGCCTTTATGGTGAAACGTCTGAAGAGTTACAAAAGCGTCTCGACTACGAGTTAGATGTTATCGGTACGATGGGTTTTGAGGATTACTTCCTCATCGTATGGGATTATGTGCGGTATGCACGGGAACATGATATTTTAGTAGGCCCAGGCCGTGGTTCTGCGGCAGGTTCTGTAGTAGCCTATCTCTTAGGCATTACAGGCCTTGATCCATTAAAATACGATTTGCTCTTTGAACGGTTCTTAAATCCAGAGCGGGTAAGCATGCCCGATATCGATATTGACTTTTGCTATGAAAAGCGTGGTCAAGCTATCGAATATGTGACGAGAAAATACGGTCAAGCTCGTGTATCTCAGATTATTACGTTCGGTACAGAGGCGGCTCGTGCCGTAATTCGTGACGTAGGTCGCGTGCTCGACTTACCTCTGGCTGAAGTGAACCGCATCGCTAAGATGATTCCCAATGAACTGGGGATTACCTTAGATAAGGCTTTACAAGGCAAAGAGTTAAAAGCTTTATACGAAGCTGATCCAAACGTTAAAGAATTATTTGATTTTGGTAAAAAGCTAGAAGGCATAGCGCGAAATTCGTCCACGCATGCGGCGGGCGTCGTAATTTCTGCAGACCCTCTCGATGACCACGTGCCGGTACAAAATGCCAACGATGAAGGCTTTGTTACGCAGTACGATAAGGATAATATCGAGGAGTTAGGCCTCTTAAAGATGGACTTCTTGGGCCTCCGTACCTTGACGGTTATGGGGGATGCCTTAAAGCTCATCAAGGCGAACCGTGGTATTGACCTAGACTTAGATGCCATTCCGCTTGATGATAAGGCGGCGTGTGACATTCTCACAAAAGGCGACACCTCTGGTGTATTCCAGCTTGAGTCGGAAGGTATTACAAAGCTTGTAATGGACCTTAAGCCTGAGCATTTTGAAGATTTAATTCCATTGGTAGCCTTGTATCGTCCAGGCCCACTAGGCTCTGGGATGGTGGCGGACTTTATCGACCGCCGTCATGGTAAAAAAGAGGTTACCTATTTACATCCAATTTTAGAACCGATTTTAAAAGATACCTTTGGTGTAATCTTATACCAAGAACAGGTTATGCAGATTGCCTCTGCCATGGGTGGTTTCTCCCTTGGTCAAGCGGACTTGATGCGCCGTGCTATGGGCAAGAAAAAGGAATCTGTTCTAAAGGCACAACGGGAGTCCTTTATTCAAGGCTCTGTAGCGAACGGTATTACCGAGTCCGTTGCGAATGAAGTATTCGATTTGCTCGTATACTTCGCTGGTTACGGCTTTAATAAATCACATAGTGCGGCTTATGCGTATATCGCGTACCAAACGGCGTACTTGAAAGCCCATTATTTCCCTGAATTCATGGCGGCTACCATGACGAGCTTCATGCAGAACATGCAAAAGTTGACGTATTACATCAACTCCTGTAAGAAGCACAATGTTAAGGTTCTAGGTCCAGATATTAACTATTCTGAACGCAGTTTTGCCGTGCAAGACGACGCCATTCGTTTCGGCCTTGGTGGTATCAAGAACGTTGGAGATAATGCTATTGATCGCTTGATTCGCGAGCGCAATGAGCACGGCCTCTATACGGATATTCTAGACTTCTGCAAACGGGTAGATAATCGAGTTGTGAATAAACGACTTCTTGAAAGTCTCATCCGTTGCGGTGCTATGGATGGCTTCCAGGAAAACCGGAATCAGTTGCTACACATGTATGAAAGCGCTCAAGCCGTTGGTGCTAAAGAGCAAAAGGATGCCGCTATGGGCACGATGAGTCTCTTTGGTGATATGGAAGAGGCGGTAGAGTTTATTCCAGTTCCCAATGTGGAGGATCTATCGGAAGACGATAAGTTAAAGGATGAAAAGGAATACACTGGCTTTTATATTACAGGTCATCCATTGCAAGGTTATGCGAAGGAATTAGAAGGTCTCTTTGAACTGGGTGCTCTTGTAGAAAATCCAGAGCAATATGATGGTCAAACTATTACCTTTGGGGGGCTCATTGAAAATAAATCGGACCGCATGACAAAGCGTAATGAGCTTATGTCCATTCTTCGCATCGAGGATTATTCTGGTGCGGCGAATGTAGTGGCATTTCCTAAGGTCTTTAGTCAAAGCCAACAGTTCCTTGCGGTCGATATGATCGTTAAGGTAAAAGGTCGCGTTGATGCGGATGAAAAGGGCGTGCAAATCATTGCAGACCGTATTACTCCATTAAAGGTAAACTATAATCAGGCAAAACAGGTGGCCATCCATATTTATAGTCAATATGATACGCCAGAAAATAGTGAAGCCTTAAAACGTGTGCTAGTAAATACAGCAGGCTCCGTGCCAACATCGTTATATTTACACCGTCAACGGAAACGCATTAATTTACCACCGAATATGTGCTTTGACCCTAGTGATGAATCCATCAAGGCTATTGAAGCTATTCTAGGGGAGGGCTCCGTAGAGGTGCAGTAACATATGTTGCGTGGGGCACAGATAGCTTTCACCAACATTGATATAATAAGAAATGAACTATCCTATCTAGGGATTGCTTTCATAGGAGGGATTATGAAACGTACAAAAATTGTATGTACTGTAGGTCCAGGAACGGATAAATTTGGTATCTTAGAAGATATGATTCGGGCTGGCATGAACGTAGCTCGTTTTAACTTCTCCCACGGATCCCATGAAGAGCAAGCAGAACGCATGCAAATGGTGCGCGATGCGGCGATGATTGTGAATAAACCAATCGCATTATTGCTCGATACAAAAGGTCCTGAGGTTCGTCTTGGTCTATTTAAAGAGGGCAAGGTATTCCTCGAAGCCGGTCAACAATTTACGTTGACTACAGATGATGTAGAAGGTACAAGAGAGATTAGCTCCGTGAACTACAAAGGTCTTACAGGCGATGTGTCCGTAGGGGATAAAATCCTCTTGGCTGATGGGCTTGTAACACTTATTATCGATGCTATCGAAGGTAATAATATCGTTACAACTGTTCAAAACAGCGGAGAAATCGGTAACCGCAAGCGCGTAGCCGTACCAGGTGTAGCACTAAGCTTGCCACCCGTATCTGAACAGGATGAAGCAGACTTGCGCTTTGGTTGTCAACAAGGGGTAGACTTTGTGGCCGCATCCTTTATGCAACGCGGTAAAGACATTGTGGCGATTCGACGGATTCTTGAGTCTGAGAAAAAAGATATCAAGATTATCGCGAAAATTGAAAATGCGGAAGGCGTTAAAAATATCGATGAAATCTTGGAAGTAGCTGACGGTCTCATGGTTGCTCGTGGCGATCTCGGTGTAGAAATTCCTGCAGAAGAGGTGCCAGTACTTCAAAAGATGATGATTGAAAAATGTAATGACTTGGGGAAACCCGTTATTACGGCGACACAAATGCTTGAGTCTATGATTCAAAACCCACGTCCGACACGGGCGGAAGCAAGTGACGTAGCCAACGCCATTTTGGATGGTACTGATGCGATTATGTTGTCTGGTGAAACAGCCAATGGTTCCTATCCTGTAGAAGCTGTTGCGACCATGACTCGTATTGCAGAGGTAACGGAGAAGGCTGCTATTTACGATAGTTATAGTCGCGCTCGTGAGGATGAAGAAATGACTACCACAAGCGCTGTATGTTTGGCTAGCGTGCGCGTAGCTCAAAACCTCGGGGCCACAGCTATTTTGACATGTACTGAATCTGGACACACCGCACTTAGTGTGGCTCGTCATCGTCCAGATTGTAAAATCATCGCTGTTACACCTCATGAGGAAACTATCCGTCGTATGCAATTATGTTGGGGTGTAGAGGCTATCAAGGGGCATGAAATCATCAACTCTGATGAAATGGTTAAACAAGCTATTACCGGTGCTCTCGGTACTGGCGCCATCGAGTCTGGTGACCTCGTAGTTGTTACTGCTGGTGTGCCATCAGGTGCAACAGGTACGACTAATATGATTCGCGTTCATATTGCAGGTCGAGTGCTCCTGTCTGGTAATGGTATTTTACGCAAATCCGTTACAGGTAATGTGTACATTGCTGCTAATCATAAGGGCAATTATGATAGCTTCAAAGACGGCGATATCCTCGTGGTAGGTACAATGGAGCCTGAATTGATGGCCGTTGCTAAACGTGCTGGCGGTATTATCGCAGTGGAAGATGGTTATACATCGGACAGTGCTATTGCGGGGATTACGTATGGTATTCCTGTTATCTTAGGCACTAAAAATGCCCATGAAGTGCTCCTTGAAGGTCAAGAAGTGACTATCGATGGAGAACGTGGGAAGGTGTTTGCAGGCATTGCCAATGCTCGATAATCGCTATGAGTGATAATTAAATAAGGAGGGATAGTATGAATCCATATAATGTAACAGGACCTACTGCAGCTGAGGTTGCACAGGTTGAAAGTATCGTATCCCAACGATTAAAAGGCTCTTTCTTGTGGATGGTTGTAGGTTTGCTTACGACCATCGGTGTTGGCTTTGCCGCATTAGCAAATCCAAACTGGTTACGTTTTGCGTATCAAAACTTTAATATTATTTTATTAGTAGAGCTTGGTGTGGTATTCCTATTTAGTGCTCGTGCATATTCTGCTAATATAATGACGTTACGTGGTATGTTCTTCCTCTATAGTGCTTTGAATGGTCTCACATTGACCTTGGTATCTTTGCGATATGATGTGTTTGATGTAGTTATTCCAGCCTTAGTAGGTACGTTAGCATTCTTTATTGGCTTTGCTGTGGTAGGGGCTACAACTAAGCGCAATTTATCATCCCTTACACCATATGTATTAGCTGCCTTAATTGGTATGATTATCGTATCTGTGGTCATGATGGGAGCCCGCTTCTTTAACTGGACTGTACTCAGTGGCTTTAGTGATACTGTTAGTTTAGTTCTAGGTTATGTAGGTGTTGTAGTATTCTCTATCTTTACAGCTATTGATGTGAACCGCATTAAAAATAATGTGACACAAGTGGCGCTCATGGAGGATGAAACAATTTTAGACCGCATTGAAATCACTGGTGCTTTGAGCCTTTATTTAGATTTCATTAACTTATTCTTATCCTTATTACGCATCTTTGGTAATAAGCGATAACAAAGGAGTTTGTATGGACGATAGAGAATGGCAAACCTTTGTTACTGTTGTCGATGAAGGCAATATTACAAGGGCTGCAGAAAAATTATTTTTATCGCAACCAGCGTTGAGCTATCGGTTGCGCCATATAGAAAAAGCCTTGGGCCATTCTCTGTTGTTGCGAACTGCTGAAGGGATTGCCCTCACGGCACAAGGCGAAATTTTCTATGATTACTGCAAGCGAATGATGCAAGAACAAGAGGCCTTGGAGAATGCTATGAATTCCGCTTCTGGCAAGATTCAAGGGACATTGAAAATCGCATCATCTATTAACTTTGCAGACTATGAACTACCAGCCTTATTGAGATCTTTCCGAGAACAATATCCAGATGTTCACATTCAAGTGAAGACTGCTTTCAGCCATCAAGTGGTAAAAATGTTTAATACCGGTGACTGTATGGTCGCCTTTGCTCGTGGTGGTTATGATGTGTCTGGCAAGTCTGAATTGTTACTAGCAGAACCATATTGTTTAGTATATAAAGAATTAGTGCCACCTGAATCCTTGGTAAAAGTACCATTCATTAAATATCAAACAGATGCATCGGTGGCAAATATTATCGAAACTTGGTGTGCAGAACATTTTGACGAGCCCCCAAGTGTGGCGATGGATGTAAACTCTATGAGTACGTGTCGTCACTTTGTGCGCGCAGGTCTAGGATGGTCTATTTTGACCTATATGGGACTTGGATCTTGTAAGGATAAAGATATCTATGTGAGTCCATTGCGTAGCAAAGATGGTGAATATATTACCCGTGATACAAATATGGTGTACACAAAAGATGCGGAAAATCTGGTTGTAGTTAAAACATTTATCGAATATGTCCGTAATTACTATAAAGAACATACCGTAGTGGATGACAGTATATTTAGAGAATATAAAGCATAGGATGCATTATAATAGAGTATATCTATGAGGTTTACCAACTGTTTATCCATGCTGTTTCAGCATTGGACTTTTTCGATATAATAACTCATAATATAGATTAAGACCAATATAGTACCATGTAAGTGCATGTATATCCCCTTTGGGGAGGTATACATGCATTTTTTTCATTTAGAACTACAATTCTATGCTCAAAATGCATAAAAAGTATGATTAGTAGATATAAAAGTTTTTATAACCCCTATAAAGGTAATCTATTATTCATATTTCTTTTAAACATATATAATGAGTGTAGACAAAAAATCCTAGAGTTCAATAGATGATAGTCGCGTATTAAGAATTTCTGGGGTAGTGTTAGGATGATATATATGCCTATGTTTTTAAGAAAGGAATAAACATGGAAAGATTCTTAAAATTAGCACTTATTGTGCTAATCCCTGTTATCCTCTGGTTCACAACTCCACCGGAAGGACTTTCAGATACCGCCTGGCGCCTATTTGGTTTCTACATTGCAGGTATCTTAGGTTTGATTTTAAAACCGTATCCAATTCAAATTATTTTATTAGCTGTATTATCCGCTTCCGCATTATTCTTGGACAATGCGAAAGAAATTTTAGTAGGTTACGGCTCCACGGCATTGTGGATGATTATCGCTGCGTTCTCCTTGAGCGTAGCGTTTGGTAAGACCGGCCTTGGTCACCGCGTGGCTTATCACCTGATTCGTGCATTCGGTTCTACCGTATTGCGTTTAGGGTATGTAACGGCACTTCTTGATTTGATTCTATCTCCCGCAACACCTTCTAACACGGCACGTGCGGCTGGTATTATTTATCCGATTAACTTATCCATAGCCGAATCCATCGGTTCCTATCCCGGCGATACGGCGAAACGTGGCGGTTCTTTTATCTTGATGAATGGCTACTTCGTAACAAAGATTACATCCTTCATGTTCTTAACTGCTATGGCTCCGAACGTGTTGGCACTGGACTTCGTTACCAAGATTACCGGCCTTACTATGAACTGGGTTGAATGGGCAGTGGCTTTGGCACTTCCTGGCCTTGTAATGTTGATCTTTGTTCCTCTTATCGGTTACTGGATTGACCGCCCTGAAAGCGTGGAAATCGACAATAAGAAATTGGCTGCCGACGGTCTCGCTAAATTGGGACCTATGAAGGTATCCGAGAAGATCTTGGCTGTTGTATTCATCCTTGCTCTTCTTGGTTGGGCATGGCCTTCTATCGGATATTTTTTCCCAGCTATCGCTTTTGACTTGAGCCCTACAGCAGTAGCCTTAGTAGCTATGACTATCGTATTCTTGAGCGGCATCATCACTTGGGATGACATGGTTCAAACTAAAGCTGTTTGGAACACATTCATCTGGTTCGGTGCTATCCTTGGTTTGTCCACAGCGTTGACTAAAGCTAAATTCTTTGCTTGGCTTGCAACATTTATGCAAACAAACTTGGCGCTTGATTTTTCGCCTCTAGTAGTCGTATTGATTCTGTCCGCTATCAGTGTTGTGATTCGTTATTTGTTCGCCTCCAGTACTGCATATATTGCGTCTATGCTTCCAGTATTCTTAACTGTAGGTATGGCATCAGGTGTAGACCCAGTTATGTTTGGGCTTGTATTACTTGCAACAAATGCGTTTGGTGGTCTTGTAACTCACTACGGCGCATCCCCTGGTCCAATCATTTACTCTGCAGGTTATAACAATTTGAAAGATTGGTGGACTGCTGGTGCTATCTTAGCGGTATTGAGTTGGATTCTACTCTTTGTAGTAGGTATCCCTTGGTGGACTTTCATCGGTATGATTGGTTAATCATACAATCTTATAATCATTATTGTTTTAACAGCACGGACCAGACATTCGCGACACGTCTGGTCTTTGCCATTTGATATATTTATTAGTGAAAGGATGCAACATGGCACAATTAGTAAAAGCTGCACAAGCTGGCTTCGACGAAAAAAATGATGCATTAGTAACGGTTGAACCGATTGCTAGCGGTATCGAAATTGAATTAACATCCAAAGTTATCCGCCAATACGGCGACCAAATTAAATCCGTTATCTTGAACACAGTGAAAGAAGCTGGTTATGATGGCGTAAAAGTAATCGTACAAGATAAAAATGCTTGGGATTACACAATTAAAGCTCGCGTATTAGGTGCATTGGAAAGGGGGAGCAAAGCATAATGGCTAACGATAAAACATTCCCAGAAGTTAAAACAAACCCATTAACAGAGGCTGCTAAAAAACGCTTGTCTCGTTCCATGATGTTCGTACCGGGTAATACACCTAAAATGATTAACAGTGCAGATATTCACGGTGCTGACTCCATCATGATCGATATTGAAGATTCCGTGCCAATTACAGAAAAAGACACAGCTCGTCTTTTAACTGCAGAAGCATTGAAATCCCGTAAATTCCGTGCAGAAACAGTTGTTCGTATCAACCATCCTACACAAACTCCTTATGGCTATGACGATCTTGATGTCATCGTTCCAGCTAAACCTGATATGATTCGTTTACCTAAAACTGAAGATGTTTCTGAAGTTGAAATCG